>JAITKS010000054.1 GCA_031278315.1 Planctomycetaceae bacterium
TCATAATAACTCATTAAAGTATGAAGAAAGAGACTCTTCCCAAACTTGCGCGGACGTATAAATAACTGATTGCGATTTGCCTCTTTTTCCAGCAGTTCGATATAACGTGTCTTGTCAACATAAATATAGTTGTTGAGTATAATATCTTGAAAATTTGAATTGCTGTAAGGCAATATCTTTGTATTTTTATTTTCGTTTATGATCATATTTTTAATGTTTTTAATGTTTGATTATTAACTACTCTTTCCAAAAAATAGGTTTTTAAATTGGTTGTAATTTGTGTAATTGATAGTTTATTATTTTTAATGATTGTAATCAGGAAGGACAAATTTAACATCGTATCCTAATTTAATCAATACATAAAAAAACTTGCAAGTTGTTTACCAAAACGTTGAGCTTATTATTTTGTAATATATACTGTATCCGTTATAAAATGGTTTTTTGTAAAATATCAGAGGAATAATTGTTTTTCAAATTTTTTGTAATTTCTAAACACGAAATACACGAACAAGAGCTAACTATCAAGAAGTCCCGCTAGGGACGACACTTTATTATATTAATGTATGATCCAGCATACGGAAAGAGCTAATAAAGTGCCGTCCCTGCGGGACTTAACAGGTATGTGATTGATAATTTAAAATTCGTAAACAACCAAAAAAACGAAAACAATTATTCAACTGATATATTACGAGTCGATAATAATTTCTGCATACGAACTAAACCACTAACCATTATTATCATTTTTTGTACAAAGTTATCAAACATTAAAAATCAAATTGATTTACAGGATACAAATATGAACGGCATTAAATTTTGGCGTTTTAATTCAGGAGTAATAGATATATCCGATTCTCCTATATTTATGGGTATAGTCAATGTGACACCAGACAGTTTTTCAGACGGCGGAAAATATTTTGAAATCACGGCGGCAATAAGCCGCGGATTAGAATTAGCGGAATCCGGTGCAGGAATAATCGATGTCGGCGGAGAAAGTACAAGACCCGGGTCCGATCTCATTACAGTTGAGGAAGAGTTGCGCCGAGTTGTTGATGTAATTGCAGGAATACGAAAAATAAATAAAAATATTCCAATTTCAATTGACACAAATAAAACGATTACCGCTAAAGAATCAATCAAAGCCGGTGCGAATATAATCAACGATGTTTTCTCCGCCGAAGACGACGGAATGATACAATTAATACGCGAAACCGGAGCAGCAATTTGCATTATGCATCGTCAGGGTAATCCTAAAACAATGCAAGATAACCCGATTTATAACGACGTTGTATCTGAAGTTTGGAATTACTTAAAACAACGGCGGATAGAATTAATAAAAAACGGAATCAATTCAGAATGTATCGCAATCGATCCGGGATTAGGATTCGGAAAAACCGCCGAACATAATTGGCAACTTGTCGAAAATATAGAACGTTTCACTGAAATCGAATCACCTTTGCTTGTTGGTCATTCCCGCAAAAGATTTCTCGCAACAAAATTTGCCGACCGTGAAGAAGGAACGAAATTTGTTACAAAACAATTAATCAAAAAAGGCGTCAATATAATACGTATTCACGAAATGCACAAAGAATACAATTTACGCTGGCAAAAAAACAACTAAATTGTTATCTAAAATGGAAGAATGGTTTCGTCAATTAGTCAGTGGTAAAAGGTGCGGCATTAGGGCGGGTTTATTACGCATATTTTTTTGTTGCATATCTTTTTTTTATTGGTTTGTATCTCAGTGTAGAAATTTTTTATATGATTACAAAATATTAAAAATTCATAAAGTAGATATTCCTGTTATTTCTGTCGGCAATTTAACGCTTGGCGGTACGGGCAAATCTCCGATGGTTGCGTGGTTGTGTGAATATTTCATTGAACAAGGTAAGATTCCAGCAATAATAAGCAGAGGTTATAGACGCAAAAATACAAAATCCGGCAGCGAATCTAACTTAAAATCGGAATCGAAACTGAATCTAATTAGCGGGAAATCAAATGCTGCCGATAATGCTGATAATGATATGTTTGAAGTCAATGATGAGTATCTTGAGTTAGCGTTTAGAGTACCTGATGTATATCATTTTCAGAATCGAGATCGTGTTGTTGCGATTCGTAAACTTTTGAGTTTTGCAGCAGCAAAAGGTTCTAAGGTTGATTTAGCGATATTAGACGACGGAATGCAACATCGACGATTAAAAAGAGATTTTGAAATCGTATTACTTGATGCAATGGAACCGTTTGGATATGGTTATATTTTTCCTCGCGGCATGTTGCGGGAATCGGTACGAAGTTTAGACCGGGCGGATGTAATTTTGCTCTCACGAGCAGATTTAATTTCAGCGGAAGAAAGAAAACAAATTGAAGCGTTTGTAAACAAAATTACGTCTAAAGCGATTTATGCAGAGATAATTCATACTCCTCAAAAGATTTTTTATTTTGGCGGCAATGAAACAAATGTTAAAACTATTCGGGAAAAAAATATTTTGGCATTTTGCGGAATTGGTAATCCAAATGCGTTTTATGCTACAGTCAAGAATATTTCAGATGGGCGAATTCGTTTTGAAAAATATCCTGATCATTACGGATACACAAAAAATGATGTAATCGAAATCGTACAAAAAGCAATTGAGTCTAATGTTGATTTGATACTTTGTACGATGAAAGATTTTGTTAAGATAAATCAAATATTAAAATCTGATATAGATTCAGAAATTTTAGAATCATTACAAAAAATCCCGATTGCTGCGTTGATTGTTCAAATAAAATTTCTAAACAATGAATCAATGTTCAAAAATGCTTTAAACAAAATTATTGTAAATATTCAGTAGAGTTACCTTCTCTAATTATTTCAAATTTTTTTATTAACCACATAAAACACAGAAAGATTTTTTTTGAAAATTACGAAACACACGAAATAAATGAATTTGGTTATTTCATATTTTTATTTCATATTTTTTGGTCTATTTAGTTTTTTTCGTGTATTTCGTATTCTCAAAAAAGGGCTGAAAATTAAAGTATGACAAGTATATTACAAAATGATTCGTCTGTTTCATTTTTGAAATTATGCGGTTCTCCTTATCGAGTCGGCTGCGATTATGGATTTCGTGATTCTAATAATATCCGTCGAGTTTTATCACATTATGTTGATATTTCGGGTTGGTTCGGCAGTTCATTAGTTGATGTTGATTCGCTTGAAATATGTAATGAAAAGTTTTGGAGTTTAGAAGGACTATCTGAAATACGCGGAATTGCTGACGGTTCTGGAGTTCCGATTGAAAATTTGATTTATCATAATCTTCAAAAGTATGCTATTGGTGCGTGTACACATTTTGCGGGTGATTTTAACGATTCCGGTCGTTTTTATCATGGTGCGAATATTGATATTCCAGTGTTTTTGATATTGCGGGATTCGTTATCATTTCATTTTCAACGCCGTTTGGTGAACGATAAAATTCCGTATTGGATTCCATGTATAACAGGAACTTTATTTGGAATTGCCGGATTTAATATTTGCGGTTTATTTGTGTCGAGTTCAATGCTTACAGATGTTAAACAACCGAAAAAAGTAACAGGAACTTTTCATGGCAAGATAATTTGTGATCTCTTGAGTTCTTGCAGTAATCTTGACGAAGCGGAACGTTTTCTTTCAAGAATTAACGGATGGGGCGGATGGTCGATAGCTGTTTCGATACCGAAAGACAAAAAAGTAATTTATGCTGAATATCATGGAGACAATGTAATTATTGAAACAAAAAATAATAATTTCATTTGCAGCAATCATTCGCAATTATTCCAGACGGACAAAACGATTATTCCTGAACATTCACGATTACGGTATGAGCGTCTTAAAGGATTGCTTTTGTGTAACGATAATTCTGCTAGACCTGAATTATCTCTTTTTGACAAATTCAATTTGGTTAAAAATGCTGAATCGAAATTCAGAACGATGAACACCGTTTTTAGAAATGATCATATCGTATCTATTTTAGCTGATTGTGACGGCAACTATTTTTTCGCAAACTCAAAAAACGCAGAACAAAAGAAATGGAACATCATACGAAACATATAAAAACTATATTCATTGTAATATATACTTTTCACACTTTAAATTTTGTTATTCGTTTTAAACTAAAATCGCCCTGAAAAGACCGCAATATTCCACTGACGTATTACGATATTTTTTTTGTATCAATATTGGCGGTTGTAAGCTGGAAATTATATTGCGGCGATAAAAATAATATGCCTGCTTTGCCTTTGTTTACACAAGGGCAGGGCAGGGTAGTTTTAAAAAGGTATCTCGATAATATTCAGAGTAAATTTTTTATTTATCAGAGTAAATTTTTATTTATCTTTACTAGATTGCCAATTCTTGATTTTATTTTTTTGCCGAATATTCCGGTTGTAATGAAAAAAATGAATATACGTTTTAACCTTTTGTTATATCGGTTTTAATTGGAATTATCGGTTTTTTTTATTTCAAGAAAAGGTATTTTATTAAGCGATAAGATTAATAAATTGAGATCTGTATTCATATTGATAGAGTGAAAATTTTAAAAATACAGAATTATAATTTTTTGATAATATATCAGCGGAATATTTGTTTTTCAACTTTTTTTGAGCTGTGAATTTTAAAACTAACCTTATTGGCAACCCTATTTTTCTGAACAAAACTACCTTAGTAACAAAGAATCTCCCAGAAACAAAACCTTATTACCTTATTATTGAAAAATAAATTTGTTAATAAAGTTGATACGCGGCGGTCTCCTTGACTAATAAGTTTTTTGATGTTTTTTGGTAAATCGCTTAGTTAAGAAAAATAAGGTGAAAAATAAGATTAGTTAAAAATGAATCTGAAACCTTTGAAAAATTTCACTGATATATTACTAACTTTGTAACAATTGCTTACTGCACTTTTTGAAAGTAAAAGTTACTGTTACGTTTTAATAGATTCTTATGTTTTACATGGATGTTTTATATGCGAGCGTTGTCAAAAATAATATTGTTGATTGGTCTTGTTGTTTTATTCGGGGAAATTTTCTGTAGTTTTACGGTTACAGAATTAAGAGCTTTATTGTACAGTCGAAATGTCTTGAACACAGCACGCGAAACTAATACAGTTTACGGCAATGAAACGCCCAATAGACAATTGCAATATTATAAAGATCAATATTCAAACGGAACTATAACATCTGGAATAGATACAAAATCTGTACAATTGATGGGAGGTTATCCGAATAATCTTTCTAATGCCGGCAACAATATTAATAGTAATATTAATAGTAATAATTCTGGTAATAATTTTAACAACATCGGTGAAGTATATGTTGCAGCAGGACCTTTTTCTCGAAACATGCTGCCAACGAAATCTGCAATTGACTCGACTGCTGCAACAATTGATTCTAATAATTCTAATAACGTTAATAATGTTAATAATGTTAATACAAGCACGGACAATACGATTAATAATTTGAACACTGTTCATTCGGTTCCTACGACAGTTCACAAGTCTAATATTAGTTCGGGCAATAATGAACAAGTTGCAAATGTTAGTGCAAATTTACCATCGGCAACAGGACGCATAAATACGTCTATTCCGAATTTCGGTAATGTTAACACAAATAATATGAGCAAGTTAAATAGTCAAAATAATGTTAATAACGTCAATGAATTGAATAACAACTTAAAAAATAATTCTGCTAATACAAATTTGTCCAGCGGTATATCCTCTTTGCCAAATTCAGATATTGTTACGAGCAATAAGCCGGATACACGTTTTAAGAGTTCAGAAAATAGACTGAAACCAACTGATTCATTACAGGAAATGATGCTAAATCCTAAAAAATTAAAATCGTTGATTCCATCTTTTTTGTTACGAAAAAAAGTTGATGACCCATTGGGAGAAGACGACGGTTTGGAAGCAGTTGAGAAAATTCGTCGGGGTAATGTAATGTCGGAACAGACTTATATTGATTCGGTAACAGGAATAAAAACGGTCGTGTCAAAAGATATTTTTATCAAAGCAAAGAACGAAGAAGAAACAGGAAATTATTTATCGGCAATTGATTTATACAAAGAATTTATAAGATTAAATTCAAAACGTACAACCGATGGAGCATTAGCTGTTCCGTATCATCGTTTAGCGTTGATTGCGTGGAATCAGCAGCGAGCTTTGTCCGAGTCGGATATATGTTTTCGATATGCGCTGAAATATGCGAAAGAAGAAATTATTCAAACAATTGTCAATGACTATAACAAATTTTTAACAGAATGCGGCAAGTTTGATCAAGCAGAAGCAATTTTACGTAACACGATTTCGCTCTTTCCGTATGAACCGCAACTTAAAGTTGAACTCGGACGATGTCTTGCAAGACAAGACAGGACAATTGAAGCATTAAGACACATACGGCCAATTCTAGGCGAAGCTCAGGCGTATGTAGAATTAGCAATGATTTACAAAGGACACGGCGATTACGAAATGGCAGAAGCTTTAATAAAAAAACGTGATGAGTTCATTACAAAATCGAATATGCGTGAACATGCTATTGCAAGTACAATGTCTAATAGCGATAGTTTGAATAAAACGGGAAATAATATTCGTAACGATAATTCTGAAGGACGTCTAAACAACAATATTGTTAGAGCAGGAAGTAATAATTCGCCGTTGACAAATTTGAATCGTGAATTTGCCGGACAGCGAGATATTCCGTTTGCTCTAATAGGACGAAATGTCTCTAATAATATCGGAATTAATGTTGCCGGTGTTAATAATGATAACAATGGAAACAACAGCAATAAAGACGAAAATAACAGTACATCTGATTTTCCTGTTGACCCTTTTAATATAGCTGCAAATGCCGAAGTAAACAGTAATATCGTATTTGAAGATAATGGACAAAACGGCGTTACGAATCATTCTGTCTATATGCCGAGTAACAACAATAACAACAATGTATTTCCGGTATCAACAAATCAAAATCAAAATCAACCTGAATCAATAATATTACCGTCGTATAGAATGAAAGGTTATCATTATTCGGTAGAAGACATACCGCCTATCTTTTTGCAATATTGAGAATTGAATTATTTGTAATATATCAGTGGAATTTTTGTTTTTAACTTTTTATTTTCAACCTTATTTTCAACCTTATTTTTCTGAACAAAACAACCTTAGTAACAACGAATCACAAAAACACAAAACCTTATTATTGAAAAACGATTTGTTAATAAGGTAATAAGGTTTGTGTGCGGCAGTCTCTTTGGCTACTAAGTTTTTTTGATGAATAGTTTAGTTCGGAAAAATAAAGTGAAAAATAAGGTTGGTTAAAAATAAATCTGAAACCTTTGAAAAAATTCACACATATATTACGAATTATTTAATGTAATAAATTTCACCTGCTTTTGTTTCCAATTCGATGAGATTTTCGTTTAATTTTTTATGCGGAAATTCTTTGTTGCCGGCAAAAATTTTGATTGGAGATTTTGTTCTCAATCGACAGGTTTTGTTGTAACGCGATTTGATCTGGGCTTGAGACAGTTTACCGTTATTCCACGCCAAATCAATTTCATACCCTCCACGCGCACGCAATCCCTTGACTGCACCGGTTTGCCATGCTTTAGGCAATGCCGGTAACAACGATAATTCATCCGCATGACTTTGTAAAAGTAATTCCGCAACACCTGCCGCAAATGCCATAATTGCCTGATTGCCCTCAAACGACGGCGTAATCGTGCTGTCTTCTTTCGCCGGTTTGTAATAATACGAAACCATCGGTAATGCCATTTGTAACAATTTATACGCACGTTCCGGTTCATTCAGCCGAGCATACATACTGATTTTCCAATTACTGAACGCTCCCATATATTGAAAATCACCGCGACGCTGTAAAACTTTCATTACCGACTCTTTCAACTGCGGATTTCTCAACGGTGTTAAATCGTCGTCAGGATATAACGCATAAAGATGCATCAAATGACGATGAGTCGGCTCACGTTCTTTGAAATCGTAAAACCATTCCTGTAACTGACCATGTTGTCCAATTTGATGAGTCGGCATTTGATGGATCAGTTGCGATATTTCGTTGCGCAAATCTTCGTCAACATTCAGCGTTTTACTTGCCTCAATAAAATTACGAAAAAGATGCTTAATTAATTGAATATCACTCGCCGACGCAAATGAAACTGCAAAATTTGAATTACTCTTTTCGTCGATAAAACTATTTTCCGGCGAAGTCGAAGGACATGTAACCATCAATCCTGTTTGCGGCTCTTTGGTAAGCGAATCCGCACCAAACAATACTGCACCTTTTAAAAGCGGATAAATTCGTTTCAAATATTCACTATTAGGATCAGGATCAAATTCGTAATGCGTGTAAAGTTGATTCATCAGCCAAACACCGCCAAATTGCCAAAGTCCCCAATGCGGTTGAATGTCGGTCGGAGCGGAATGAAACCAAATGTCTGTCCCATGACAAGCACACCAACCGCGGCAACCAAACGTCTCTTTCGCCGTTCTTTCACCCGATTCAGCAAGATTCTGAACAAATAATAACAACGAATCATTCACCTTCGGCAAATTAGTATTTTCAACACACCAATAACATTCCTGTAAATTAAAATTAAGCGTCCAACGTCCGCGCCATCGGCCATTCATGTCATCAAGCCAAGGATTATGATTGTTCATTGCCAACGTCCCCTCACGCGCACCGCAAAGCAAAATATATCGCGCAAATTGAAAATACCGCGCCGTGTAAGCAGGAACAATATCAGGAATCAATTCAACAGGCTTGTTTGTTTTCGTGTCAATTTTTTTGTTGGCTTCACGAATCGCTTCTATACATTGCGTTGTTGTCCAATCAGGATGCGGATCATTGCCAAGATAAATTTTGCAAGCGTTAATCATTGGCTTGTAATCATCCTGATGACGCTGCAACAACTCTTCGTAAGAAAACTTTGACGCATTGTCAATATAATCGTTGCAGCGTTGTTTTTCGTTGGCGGAAACATCGTTGTAATTCACCCAGTTCGTCGCACCAGCAAGAATAATCGTTGCCGAATCGGCACCGCTTATCGTGATTTTATTGTTATCTATACTTTGTTTTCCGCCTTGATTGACAATTTTTACTTTTGCCTGCCATCGCAATTCCGGCGGTAAAATAATTTCACCTTTCTTTTCGGAAATTGTTGTTCCGTCCGTCACAATTGTATCGTTATCGTTTTCAAGATATGTTTTCGCGGACGGCTGCAAACTCGTGAAATAAACCGTAAAATTGATTTTCGCTTTTTGATCGGCAGTCAAATGATAGACAACAACCTGATCAGGAAAACTAGCAAAAACCTGCCGATTAAATTGTATGCCGTCTTTTTTGTATCGAATATTGACAGTGCCGTTGTCCATATCAAGCGAGCGTTGATAATCAGAGATTTTATCAAAAGCGTGTTCGTCAACCTTAATATTGAGCCGTGCCATCGGTTGATAAAACTGAACGTGAACAGGATTGCCGAAAAGTTTTCGACCTTCTGTGTCGGCAGCTTTCCAATTTCTTGCAAAAGCGTACTCACGAATTTTCCGAATGATTTCAGTAGTATTTTTGATTGCAGCATTGTAAGGACCGCCAGTCCAAAGTGTTTCATCATTGAACGGAATGACTTCGTGATTCGTACTTCCCGGAATCATCGCAACAAACCGTCCCGTTCCAATCGGCAACCCTTCCCAAAATTTCGCCGCCGGAATATCGTACTGCCATTTCATTGGAACCTGATTAACAATAATAGATTCATCTCCAAAAACAAAACTGCTGCTTGAAACAAAAACAAACAATAATGCCAATAATAAAAAAATTCTTTTCATATTATTTTTTACCTTATTTTTTACCTTCTATACTATTCATACTTGAAAAAGCGGCGGACAGCAAAAACTAGACCAATAAGTTTATGTGCGTGGTTTATTCAGTCTTTTTTTTTGGCGGCGACGGTTCCCCGAAATTTATTTAACGAGTCCAAATCGTACAGACACTGCTGGTCACTTTTTTCGTTACAAAAAATAATACCGAATTTTAAAGTACAATGAGTATAGTAAAAATTTTTTAACATTTGTAAAAGCCGATTTTAATTGATTTGATTGAAATCGAAATCAATTCGCAGAGTTGAGTTTTGGAGTTGAACACGTTGAATTAACGCCATTGTGGAATATATTCAATTCGTTTACCGTCGTCTGTTGTATGTTCTTCCAATGAATTTTCTCTGGACTGAACACAGATATAAACCATTTCTGTATCAGACGTATTACATAATCCTCTTATTCCTTGCGGAGATACCTTTATGACACTTCCTTCGGCTATTGGAAAACAATCGTCATCAACTTGATAATATCCCGAACCTTTCAAAATAATGTACGTTTCTTCGTCTTTATTATGGAAATGAAAATAAGGTAACTCGGTTTTCGGCGGCAATGCCGTAAACGAAATTTCCGTTCCCGTAGCTTTAGTCGATTCATTGACAAATACTTTGCCTCGAACTTCCTGCTTGGTCTTGCAATGAATAAAAGAATAATCCATCAATGAATCCAAGCTGCCAATATTTACTGCCGCATAATTTTTATTTTCAGATATTTTTTCTATTTGTTTCATGTTTATTGTATTGAGATTGAGGAACTGTTCAGCGGAATGTTTATTCCACAACGTTAATTTTAAACCGTTCTCACTTTGACTTTCAATTTTAACTGCAATTCATAGTACGATACATATAATATTCAATTTATTTATCGTAACAAAAAATGAATTTTCAAAAATGAATTTTCAAATGCGAGGAATAATATATTACCAAATTTTCAACATTTGAATATTATGCGTAACAATTATTTTTATTGTAATATATCAGTGAAATATTTTTTTCAACTTTTTTTGGTTTATGAATTTTAAAACTAACCTTATTTTCAACCTTATTTTTCCGAACTAAACAACCTTATCAGCAACAATGAATCACCAAAAAACAAAACCTCATTACCTGATTGTTGAAAAATGATTTGTTAGATTTAATTAGAATTTCTAAAAACTATTTTAGGAGAACTACAAACGTCCCGCCTGCAATATAAACGTCTAAATATGCGGTCAAGACAATCCCGCTCCTTATAAAAATAAATTTTTTAGAAAAAGTTTTTAGAAATTCCCTATAACCTATAACCCTAGTAATTGACCAAATCAATATGTTCGGTACAATTACACGCCTTTAGATTCACGAATAAGTAATACTCATCATTTATAATTTTGAAAATTTCCGTAATATTTCAGCATATTTCAGCGTAAATTCCGTGATAAATAATCACCCCTCTGTAGTTTTTCCGAGTCCCTTTATACGTTTACAAATATTTCACTAAAATATTACAAAATTTTATCAATTAGAAACGAATACACGAATATCAAATTTTACCTCACTCCCAATAAACAGAAACAATTATTAACATCCAATAAGAAAATATTCTTTCAATTCCTTACAAATTTTAAACTTATGCAGTCTAATTTTCCTAACGATAATAATGAACAATATTCACCTACAGCAATAATATTACCTCCCGAATCTCAAAAGAGCGGTTGCGGCTTTTCGGGCTGCTTAATTGGATGCGGTATTGTTTGTCTTGTACTAATAATTACCTCAATCATAGCCGGTTTGCTTATTCATAGCTATTGTTTCAAAAGTATCCCACTCAAGGTATCACCTGAAACAACTCTTGTAACAACGCCCCTAAAATCTGACGGTAAATCTGTCGATTTCTACACCGTACTAAAAAAACAAATCGAACCGCAAAATCCAACATCAAATAACGGATTCAAAAACGTTCTCGCTGCATACGGAAAAGAACTATTCATTAATAATAGTCAAGAAGCTTTGAACTACGACTGGATATTCAACGAAATATGCAAAGCTGTCGAACTCGATCCAAACTTTACACCAGAAAATGTTTACAAAGAACCAAACCTTTCCGTATTCCTAAACGGTCTAAACGAAAACAATGCCGAAAAAGAATCATCAATAAAAGAACTCAAACTAACAATATTCGACGAATTACTTACAAAAAATTGGTCTATCCAAAATTACCCGGAAATCGAAGAATGGCTGAATAAAGTTAATCCTGGTCTGGATGTTGTACAAAAAGCTGCAATGGAAGAATCATATTTTATCCCTATGATACGCCGAAATGAACAAGAACTCGCACTCGTTTCACTTTCTCCGCCAATAATTAATGCTAATGCCAAATTGATACATGGCTTACAAATAAGGTCAATACTGCAAATCGGAGAGAGAAATTTCGATAAAGCATGGGACGATATACTCGCCTCATTCCATCTGCAACGTAAACTAATCAATAAAGGTATTCACCTTTTTAATTACAATATACCAACCGAAATCAAACTGCAAATAATTAAAACAATTGCACAATCTTCTTCTAACTGGACTCCCGAACAACTCAATAAAGCAATCAACGATTTGCAATCAATACCACAAGCACCTAAACGCGAAGATTTACTATTAACCGCCCAATATACCGTCCTAGATGCATTCGCAATGACAAATAATACTGAACAATTCGTAGAATCAATTGCAAGTCTATCATTTGCGGCAAGAACGCAGCTGGATAGTCTCATCAATATAATGAAATTGTTCGGATTCAATTGGAATATAGCCGCTAAAAAAATGAATGAGGCAGTCACAATTTATAAGAAAACTATCAACGACGAAAAAAATACAGAAAAATTACTCAATCCCGCAACCATAGATGCACAACTTGACATTCAGAAATTCAGTCAAAAATTATCAATTGATTTGCATAATAAAATGATAAACGTAATCACTGTATCAGGCCGATCAGAAGTTGCAGGTTACATTATCGGCGAAATTGTACCTTTTACAGAGAAATATATTTTCAAACAAACACTAAATGACGAAATATATTACCGATTGCTACAAACAGCATTCGCAATTGAACTATACAAATCCGAACACAAAAAATATCCGGATTCAATCGACCAACTAAAACTTAACCCGCCAAGAATAACCGCAATAAAAACAAATTACAAACTTACTGATAAAGGTTACAAAATATCAATCAGCGGCGTTGAACTAGAATTTATAACAAATACAGACTAGGTTTATACTCATTTCAAAATTAATGTAATCCTAAAAATAAATCAACATAAATTAACCAAAATTCAAGCATAAACCGCTTAAAAAATAAAAAACATCTATTGATTTAATATTACGATTTGAATAGAATACACCGCCTGTAAACATTTAACAATAATTGATATAAACTGTAAACATTTTTTTGGTCTTATCAACTTTGTTTAAACAGATTTTACGAAACAAGAAATAAAAAAACAACGATTCAAAAGCATATTCATTACTACCTGCATCTATTAGGTAATCAAACATTACCGAAAGTTAAAGTATGAGAAGCTTAAAACATAATTCGTTGCTTTCACTCTTTTAATTCATTCCGAAATAGCCGAAATATAAACAGTAAACCAGTGTTGAGTGTTGAAAAATTAAAGATAAATAATTAAAAATTCACTCATATATTTACACAATCATTCTCATAAATCTAAATCCCCACAGAAAGAAGGTTGATAATGAAAAAAATTAAGAAAAAAAATATCCCAATTAAAACTAAAAAAACAACAATAAAAAACACTCCTATAAAAAAGGTTAAAAATTCAAAAACGCCTAAAAAGGTTACGAAAAAGATTACAAAAAAAGTTACAAAAAAAATTACTAAAAAAGTAATAAAAAAAGTAACCGCAAAAAAAGCTGCAAAAAAAAGCGTTATTCCGAATATATCTCAGAAAAAAACCACAAAGAATATTAAGAATATTACAGCTAAACTAAATAAAGCTGCTGCTGCTAAACCTTCTCCTGTACGAGGTAAATCGGTTATCGAAAAAACTAAAAATAAGTTGATCAAAACAACAATCCCAAAACAACAAATTAAAAAAACACTACCCAAAACTAAGACAACTATAATATCTAAACCAAAATCAATTGCAAACAGTAATGTGACTAATAACGTTTCAACATTAAAACCGAATAAAAATTTTACAGAAGTTAAATCGGTTACATCAAAAGAAGAATATAACAATAATATAACCGAAAAAACAACTTCAAATTCTAATTCGTTCCAGTCAGAACCATTGAACAAATATTTGATGAGTGAACATGAGTTAGATTCTTATCGCCAAAAATTGATAATAATGCGGGCAAGATTGCGAGGTGATGTATCAACGATGACAGATGCTGCATTAAATAAAAATCGTATGGATGCATCTGGAGATTTGTCGGCGGTGCCGATTCACATGGCGGATGTCGGCTCTGACAATTTTGAACAAGAGCAAACACTATCGTTTATGCAGAATGAACGCGGAATTTTAGTCGATATTGAAGATGCTTTAGTTAGAATCAAGGATGGTAATTATGGAATTTGTGAGGGGTGCGGTAATCCTATTCCAAAGGTACGTTTGAATTTCATACCTTATGCCAACATGTGTGTAAAATGTGCTGAGCTTGTTCAAAGTCAGGAAGAGGAGAATAACTAATGAATGAAAAGGTCAATTTAGAAATTAAAAAACAAACAAAAACAAATAATATTATCAATAAATCAGGGCAAGAGGAAACATCTGTTTATCGAACAAGGTATTTTGTTTTTAGTCTGTTATTTTTTGTATCTGCGGCTTTTCTTGGTGCGTTATTAGATATTGTTACAAAAAATTGGATATTTTCTTTGCTTGGTTTACCCGGAGAATACAAACGAGTTGAGCAGGATGGTATTTATTGGTTATTGCCGGACATATTTGGGTTTCAGACAAGTTTGAATGAAGGCGGTATATTTGGCATGTGGCAGGGTCAATCATTCCCGTTGGCGATTCTTTCATGTGTTGCATTAGCGGGAATTTGTCTTTGGATATTTTTTGTAGTGTGGCGCAGTTGTTTTATGGTTTTTACGCTTAGTCTAATTGCAGCCGGGATACTTGGAAATCTTTATGACCGGCTTGGTTTCCATGCGTTGTCGTATAATGGCGATTTTATTTATGCAGTTCGTGATTGGATTGTGGTTATGATAGGCAATTATCATTGGCCAAATTTTAATTTAGCAGATACGTTTTTAGTGTGTGGTACGATTTTGATTTTATTGCAACCTTTTTTTGAGTGGCTAGCAAAAAAGTTTTCGTGTAGTGATAAAAAAATTAAACATGAAAACATTGAAAAATAAAAGGGCAGGGCAGGCAGCAATTAAATTCCATACGTAACTTGTTGTATTATGAATATTGGTGATTATTTTCTTATTAGAGATGGGGAGAAGTGTTGATGTCTCATGTAGAGCAAAGATTAGCGTTTGAGAAACCAATATTTGATCTCGAAGCGCGAATTGAGATGTTGAAGAAAGATGCGTTACAAGCTGGTGCAGCGGTAGAATTACGAGAAGAAATAACGCGTTTAAGAAAAAATCTTTTACAACTTCAAAAGGAAATTTATGCAACGTTGAAACCTTGGGAGACTGTTGAAGTGGCGCGTCATCCGAATAGACCTCAAACAGTTGATTATCTTGAGATGGTTTTTGATGAATTTGTTGAGTTACATGGTGACCGTTTTTTTGGAGATGATCAAGCGATTCGGACTGGTTGGGCTAAGCTTGATGAGTTTAGGGTAATGATAGTTGGTCAGCAGAAGGGGCGTAATCTTAGGGAACGTCAAATATGTAATTTTGGTTGTCCGCATCCGGAGGGTTATCGCAAGGCTCTTAGGGTAATGCGTTTAGCTGCTAAGTTTCATTTGCCGATTGTTAGTTTAATTGACACTCCGGGTGCTTTTCCTGGTGTTGCATCGGAGGAACGAGGGGTTGCAAGTATAATTGCCGAGTTAATGTTTGAGATGTCTGTACTTCCAACGCAGATAGTTTGTGTAGTGATTGGGGAGGGCGGGTCAGGTGGAGCAATTGGAATTGGGGTAGGTGATCGTGTTGCGATGATGGAACATTCATATTATTCTGTAATTAGTCCTGAGGGGTGTGCGGGTATTCTTTGGAAGGGACATGAGCACAAGAACAAGGCAGCGGACGCATTAAAGATGCGATCAAATGATCTGATTCGTTTAGGTGTGATTGAGGATGTAATAGAGGAACCAATAGGAGGGGCACATCGAGACCCGCATTTAGCTGCTTCGCGATTAAAACATTATTTAAGAAGTAATCTCAAAGAGCTTGTAAAAGTGCCGATAGAATCTCTTGTTCAAACACGATATAGACGATTCCGCAACTTAGGCATAGTTGCTGAAAAAAATCTAAAAGAAGACAATTTCTAATTACCTTCATTACATAATATACTTCATTACACAATTTCTCAATATTGAATAATCTCAATGTCGAGTTTAATAATCTCAATGATGAACCAGATTAAATAATCTCAATGTTGAACAAAATATACTGACGTAGTAACGTCCGATAATGTATCTTATGTTCGGTTAGAGTGTCTTGAAAAATAAGGACTTATAAACAAAGTCCCTAAAAGAATTGTTACAATACTCACCAATTCCAACAGGTTATCCCCACAACACTGGATAATATATCATACATATACAATTGTTACAATACCTATTTTCGGAATTTTTGAAAAAAATTAACATATTTAAGAAAATAATAACATAAAACCAAAAAACATAAGAAATAAAATTTTTCATATTTTCTCAAAAAACTAAAAAAATCGTTACAATAAAGTCAATTTATAGTTATTATAAAAATAACACACAAAAAAAGCGGAATTGTGAAACCGCCTACCTTATATCTGATTTCAAAAACAAAACCACAGCATGGAAAAAAACACGCCAAAACACATAAACATAACACAATCATAATATCGTTAGTTTTGTCATGTTTTTTTCTATTCATGCTGCTCTCGCAATAAGACTCATAGTCGTATTGTTTTTGTCTAAAAAGCTCTGAACAAAATGAGGGGGGGATGTCCCTCCTCACTTCGCCCTTCACTTCCCGACTAATGACGACGGGAAGCGAAGGGCGAAGTGAGGGGGACACAGAAAACATATGTTAGCGACAGAAAAAATAATCACCATCGGCGTGATGAAAGCTCTAACGCCTCACAGCTCTCTTCGAAAATGTGTGACCAAGAGACCAAAAAACCTATGTTGGCGGCAGAGTGAGGGGGACACAGAAAACATATGTTGGCGACAGAAAAAAATCCCCCACCAACGCAAAAAAATCCACGCCAATGGGAGACCCAAAAATAACCGGGAAAAAACACCGGACAATAAATTATTTCTTAGGTGAAGATAAAACCTCCTGAAATTTATCAACAACAAAAATTAATTCATTACTCTTCACAGAATTATCATTAAATTTAGAAGTTCTCAATAAACTGTCAAAAGAACCAGACAAAATAACGTTGCCTGACTCAGGCAACGAGCCAAAAAAATTGACATTCGAAAATTTCGAATACTCAAAAGTTTCACCAAAAGTCTGAACCTGATATTTATAAAAAGGAACTTGTTGATATATGCCACTACTCTTTTTCAAAACTTTCGCGGCAACGACCCATCGACCACACGACAAAAACTCATCGGGACTAATAGGAACAAATTTAGGATCTCCTTCGAAAATAAAACTACTAAAATGCAAACGTGAAACAATAGTATTTCTCTTTCGGGTAGCTACTCCAGAACAACGAACAGAAACACCAGCAACAGGAAATTTTTCTAAGCTAAGTTCATCTAAAAGATCAACATTCACTTGATAACCAGCTGTAATAATAGAAACAAAAAACTTTTTTTCATCTCTTTCATTATTAAAAACACTTTTTTCACCTACTTTTCCACACAAAGAAAAAACCTTACCCTTGATAAACTCATTTGTAAAATCCATTTTAAAAATCCTTTCATAAAAAAATTAATTAATATTAGTCCGAGAATTACGCAATTCACGAACACGAACCCAAACCGTCAACATATCATGAGACTTGTTGACGGAAAACGAAAAAAAACCATTCTTGTTACCAAGAACATCACGCTTAAGACTACCAACATAATATACTGAGGAGTCTTGCAACAACAAACCTTTCGACACAAGCGACGATTTATCACTTGCAGGAACAGTTGAAGTAATATCCGATTTGTCAAAAGTAGAAACTGAAAAATCAAAATCAACCGAATAAAAATCATTAGAAACTCTATTAAGTAATAATTTCAAAATGATACCATCGGAAAACTTCTGATAGCCTACAGTAGATTGAACACCATAATCAGACAAACCTTTTTGCTCCTTAGTTATTTCTCTACCATCACTAAAAACAACTTCACGACCCTCTGATAAAAACAAAATAGGACGATAAACAATTTTCGAAAATCCTACACTCCCATCAGCATCGACGAACATTTTAAACAACTGATTAACATCGAAAGCAGACGAAAGAATATCAATCTGTTGAATCTCAAGATCAGCAGTAAGACGCAAAAAATCATCCTCATTAACACGAATAAAAAAAACCTCTGCAATATAACAACGAGAACTAAAATTACGAATTGTTTCTACAGAAACTAACATTTTTTTCAGTGACTCAACATTGTCGCACAAAAACAAACACGAACCGACTATATTCACTGCACCATCATTAGAACAACTAGCACGTAACGAAGTAAGTAATTCACCACGATCGACAGGAGGAATACGCAAAACCGCAAATAAACGATCTTCTTTTTTTAACTCACCAATATAATAAACATTACCAAGCAATGATAATTGAGAACCAACACGACGAGCTACAACATTTAAAACTTCAGAAACAGAAACCGAATCAAAATAACCATGAACTAGATTACTTTCCAATGATGCACTATAAACTATAGAAAAACCTGTTAATTGACTTATTGTCGTAACTGCTTGCGACAATGGAACACCATCGAATCGAACAGAAATAATATCATTATTACCACTAAAAAAATTAGTCATATTTTCACGGGTATGCGCATAATCATAAACAAACTCGTCTACTTTTTTTTCGGACGAACTTTTACAAGACACAAAAAACATAATAAACAATAATAAAAAAAATCTCATTTACGAAAAACAACACCGCTTAAAAACTCTACATAACCACGACGAAAATCAACAAACTTAATAGTTTCCTCTTTACCTTTATAAAAAATAATATCACCTACATACTTAATTCCTTCATTTGTAATTACACCACGATCGATAAAACCAATTATTATTACATCTACTTTTTTCTCATCTTTTTCAGTTACTTCAACAATTTTCTCCGAAGCATCCGGAACAACAGCAACAGCAGAAACAACAACCTTTTTACTACTTTGATCGTCACTCGATACAGGAACACTCATTACAAGACTGTTTACTAATATCGACGGAAAATTCTTGAAAAAACTTATCAAACAAAACAACAACGTTATCAAAATAACAAACCAAAAACCAAGCCGAACAATATGACGAGAAAGAAACCATACAATTGAACGAAATCTACTCATTTTAAAAGAGGGACGATCTAAACTTTCCTTAGACAAAGTATGAGATTTATAAAGAGAAAACAATTTAGAATTCAAAATAAAAACTTCATGAGCTTTATCGTAAACTACCTTTCGTGCCTCACAAACACCGCGACGAATATGAGCTAATTGGACAGGATAACCCCACGACTCTCGTACAACATCAATATCTGCCATCGGAATAGTAAAAGGAAATTTACCAATTACCATACTTTTAACATTCAAAACCTCAAAAACAACCTCCACCATTTTCTTTACCTCTGGAGCTACATTGTCAATATGCTGAGATAAAAAAATCAAATCATGTTGACGATGACGATGCATTGAAATGTAATTAGTAAAACTCTCCGATAAATTCAAACCGCCTTTTCTTCGCTTGACATTGACCGATAAATAATGATGAACCTCATCAATAACGATAAAATCACCTCGTCGAAATTTTTCCCACCATGCGACAAAGCCACTTTCTATTTGCTCTTTTTTACCTTCTTTACTTTGTTTCGGCGTAAAAAAAAACCTATCTGATAATAATTTAATTTGATCGCTTAAATCAATATCTTGTCCTACAATTTTCGATATATATTCATTAATAGCCTGAATATCTAAAGGAATATTCGTTAACAATCGACGAGGATACACCTCATTATTTTTAATTCGATAATCTGCCCAATCAATTAACATTTTAGACAACATATCGACACAAAAACAACTTTTTCCTGAACCCGGTTTACCGTGAATTAAACGTAAACTCATAATATTATCAATAATTCCTATCTCACAACACGACCAATAAAAGGAACAAATTTAAAACAAAAAGCACAAATACGAGCAACCAAAATAATAACAATAAAGCCTACCATCTCAGCAAAAGGCAAAAAAGAATTCAAAATCATGCCAAAGCCGACAAAATACCTCATACCAACATCAAAACCAGACGGTAAATTAATAACCGGCAATTGTTCAAGACAATACATAGAAATATCATATGCCAGATTGACTGAAAAATCCAACAAACGCAAAAGCCAATAAAAAGAAAACTTCAAAAAGTAAAGAACCAAATCATAAACACGATCAAAGAAGTAATAATAATAGTATTCACAATATTCGACATAAGACTCACCCCACAATGATAAGAACGTAATTGAATTTTGAACAACTTGAACAATTATACTAACATAAACGCCCAAAACCGAAATTATGCCATCAACACATGACATAATAACATCACCAATAAAAACAAAAAAACTAGAAACAGAAGCAATAATGTATTCAAATTGAAGCTTCAAAAAATTACTAACATTAAAAACAACACTAGATAAAAAATCTAATATAGACTGCATTATTGACCTCACTAATGATATTGTTACAATACTTTATTATTTTCACGGTGAAAATAATTAAACAACTATAAAAAAATGTCTGAAATAAATTCAACAGAAATCGGCAAAGCATTAAATATGCCTTCGCAAAAAATAAACAAACTACTTGCGGAACTAAGTTACATCGAAAAAAATGAAAAGGGATGGAGTATTACACCACTTGGTGAAGCAAAAGGAGGAAAACAAAAAAAACATTTCCCTACAAATAATCTATTCGTAACATGGAACGAATCAATTATTGAAACTCTCAAAAAAACAAACGAACCAACAACACAAACACAACAACAAACAACAAACGAAAACGAAAAAAACTTTCGCGAACAATTCCCCGCGAAATTACGAACAACCGACGGACATTTTGTACGATCAAGGGCAGAATTACTAATTGACAACTGGTTATACTCTGAGGAAATTGTTCACGCATACGAAAGAAAATTACCAATTGAGGAGGAAACATACTGCGACTTTTATCTACCAAAAGGAAAAATCTATATTGAATTCTGGGGACTTGAAAACAATGAAAAATACATCAAAAGGAAAAAAAAGAAAATCGAAACTTATCAAAAATATCAAATGAATTTAATAGAACTTAAAGACAATGACATTGAAAACCTTGACGACTTCCTACCGAATAAACTAATTAAATTCGGATACTCTTTTAATTAACAAACAAATACAACAAACGAGACAAAAATAAAACGGTTAAAAAAAACAATAACACCAAACGAGTAATCACGACAAAATTACTATTTGCCCAATCCAATAAGTAATTTTTAATATCAACTTCATAAGGCCCTATCCTACAGCCGTCAAACAACTCAAAATCAATAACAAACGACAAATCAAAATCCTCCTTTTTATTTATATCAAAATCATCAAGCCAATCTAAATTGAATTTATCAATTATCGTACCTTTATAACCTGAAAAAAGACCCTGAAAATCTATCGTCGGAAATTTATCTGTAGAATTCTCCCAACGCAAAAAACGAGATTCAAATTGTAATGGAATATCGTCATACTCTTTTTTTTCCAAAGGAAATTTATCCTGTAAATTCGGAACTTCAGGAACAGTAGAATCAGGTGAAACAACTTTACCACCAGTCGAATAAGAATTATTCGGTAAAATGGTATTATTCACAGAATTAGAAGGCAACGTATAACGCCACGGATACGTCGTATTCGAATCAGAATTGGCGGCAGGATTACTCGGAGTGTCAGGATTACTCGGCGTGTCAGGATTACTCGGCGTGTCAGGATTACTTGGCGTGTCAGGATTACTTGGCATGACAGGATCAATAGGAGTATCAGAATTGCTCGAAGTTGAAGAATATGGTTGAGAATTACGAATTATAGTACCGCCTGAACCTGACCCCCAGCCTATGACTTTACCTGAAGGATCGTAAATCGGCTGATAAAAAGGTAAATCTGAATTCGTAGCATAATCCGAATAACCAGACGGTACACTAATTAACGCACCAAACTCATCACGCCACTCGCCATTTTTGCCTATAAAACCAACAAGTTTATTATCACTATCTACAACAGGTTGAAAATAATCATAAGATCTATCAAAATCAGGAGTAGATTGCTTAAAATACAAATCATAAAATTTACCATGTACATCATCTAAATAACCAAGCAAAAAATAACCCCCATACATATTAGGATTAGATGAATAAAAAGGCCTCAAATTAGATGGATTACCATAGATCGAAAAGGCCAAAATATCGGTAGGCACTGTATAACCTTCAGGAATTGAATCAGAAAAAACTCCATTCATGTCCTGAAATCCACCTATTTCACACCAGAACCCAACCAAAACACCATCATTATAAACAGGAGACCAATAACATTTATCACGTAAACCAGACAAAGTATCACTATTGCCAACAGAATCAAAATAATAAACATCAGAACCGCTAGTATATTTCAAAGAAACAACACGACCATCCACACCTAATACAGATACCAAAGTATAAGTATAAGTATAATATTTGCCTGATAAAACACTACGAAATTTAACCGTTACTACATTACCACTTAAAGTAATATCAGAATAATAAACATAATAAACAATAGAAAGACTTCCACTACTAAGACGCTCGTACACAACACCTCGCGAACTTTCTTGAGAATAAGAATATTTGCTACCAGAAGCAAAATATGCCAATGAAATTTCAGCAAATTTATACTGATAATCTAAATATTGAGCACCATAAGAAAAATTAGAACTTAAAAAACTTAAAACCAAAAATAAAAAAATGACAATAATTTTACGCATGTAATGACCTCAAAAAATTAAAAACTACGATAAATTGATTAAAATAAAACGCTAATACAGAATTAAAAAAATAAAAAAATAAAACCAAAAATAAAAATATAACAAATAATTTTTTCACTATTACCACCTCATCAATCGACCGAAATGAACAAACAAAAACGAACCAAAAATTAAACACAAAACAACAAGAATACTCTCTTGAATACTTAATATTCGTAACAACAACTCAACTTCATTCATAATATTTTTTTTAAAAAAAGAGGAGAGTAAAAAACTCCCCACCCCCGCCCGCAAAAGACAAAAAAACTAGGCGATATTTTTTTAAAAAAACTCGTCAAATACGCTTAACAAGCTTAACAGCCATATAAACAACAAAAATACTAACTGCTATTCCTATACCCACTGCTATAGGTTGCGCAAGTGCTCCCATTATTGATGCGGGCAACGATGACCAATCAATATCTGGAGTTGATACCGGAACCTCAACAGGATCATCAGCAGCATAAAGTAAGCCGCCAAAAAACAAACTTAATATCGCCACAGAAGCAACACCAGTAATCCATCTATAAAATCTAGATACATTATCACGCACAGAACAAATAACACGAAACATAATAAACCTCCTAAAAAAATTAAAAAAATACCGAACATCAGACCACCCGACATTAACGGTAATGCAAAAGCATATCACAAACAAAACGGCATCCCTGCCCAACGAAAAAAATCATTAAACTCAAACCAAAACCTAAAGAAATAAAACTAACAACAAAATCAATCATTTTTTTACCCTGCCGACCAATCGCTAACTTCACTTACAGAATCTACAATCTCATTAGTTTTAACAACACGACTAGAAATTTGTAAATTCTTACTGTGTTCGTATGCCCGATCTTGTATTCGAACTCTTAACTTATCCATAATATCATTGACACGAACATCACAGGAATCAATATCACTTATATCAACATTCTTACCAATGAACGAAGCTAAACAACCAGCAGCTTGTAATAACAACATATCATTTGCACTTGATACACGGCGATAATTACGTTTGACTTGCTTACGGTGACCTTCACGACCGGGAAACCACTTTAAAAATTCATTACTAACTTCACGCCAAATTTCGGATGATGCTTGTCGACTAGTATGCGTTTTTTTTCTGTCTTCTTGTAATAAACGAAACCAACGAGTTGTTAAATATTCAACTAACGAATTCTCTTTATCGAATAAATCATCACAGGTATTTATGTCAAAATCTTTCAAAATATCACGCCTCAAACGAAATTCAATTCGAGTACAAGGAATATCAGATAATAACCAATCTTTACCAAAACAATACTTAACCATTAAGTATAATTTTTCGGGTTGACCACCTGAAAATAACTCCTCTCTTTTATCATATATACAAAGCTGCAAATCAGTACCCAAAGTAAAAGTTTGCAAGTTAAAAACACCACTACCGTGAAACGATGCTCTTTTAGCATTACATACGTATCTCTGCTGTAATATCGAATTGATAAAATCACTCACGCGACGATTCACCATCACTTGCATATCTACACGAGATAATTTTTCGCATTCAATACTAAAGCCAATACGAGATATAAAATTAACTACATCAATATATTTCTCAAAAAAATCGACACCAATCAAACCCTCAGCATTGAACCGAATTCGAATAGGTTGAATTTGTTTGGATGGAGTTTGATGGACATAAAAAGTGACACCATTGCCAACGAAAACATAATTATATGTCACACCCATAACACCCGAAAACGGAAACATACGAAAATATTGATCATTAATTACAAAATATCCAACAGACGATACTGATTTTTTTTTCGCTAATTGCAAAATCTCTAGCAAATCACTAAATTTTCGTTCATTCCAAACGCCATTAAAACCAATTTCTACACCGCCATCATAACCGCCCATAATATGCGGACATTCGAAATCAATATTTTCAACTTGGCTAAAACTCCCCCCCCTGTTAGTTATCGGGGCGACATCGGCGATCTGTTTGGGGTCCCCTCCCTCCGGGAAACCTCCCCAAACAGATCGCCATTTACGCTCCGGTCTGCCTAACATAGATGGAAATTTCAACGATGCGTCATGCTCTTGCTCCGGGCTTTCTAAATTATCAACCATTTCCTTAGAAAGGACTCCTAATTTATACTTCTCTCCGAGAACCTGTTCAAAATCCATTATCGAGAAAACTCCTTTTGTAACACAGCTAAAATATCAATTTTTTTATCTGCTTTAGAAACAAGACTTTCGTAAACAATATTTTTTAACGTTGTTTCAATCCTTGTTACACGCTCATCTAATTCGTACATCCTTTCATATAAATCTACCAATTGTTCATCACAATCACCTAAATCTACTTCATCATAAAATCGCATAATACACCTCAATATTTATTTAATTTGGTATTTGAAAAAAACTCAAATTTAATCAAATTAGTCTCATTATTAAACTTTTCTAAAAATTCATTACCAACTATTGATAACATATAACTATCAGTCATATATCCATCCTTCTCAATCTCACGATACCTTGATAAAATTCGCCTAAACAATGGAAGCAAAACCACAGGAACACGAATACAAGTCGAACCACGACCAACAACATAAGATGAATTTGTACTTTTTTCCTTATCAAATAAATTAACATCCATTCTTTTATCTCCTTATTTTTTTAAATTATTAGAATAAAGCTCTTGATAATAAGCTTCGGGAGCAGCTACCAAGTGAAAACGCATATATTTGCGACGTTCAGCATCGGATTCTGCATAATACACTAGATAGTCCTCTAACTGATCAAGAATAGATGAAGGAACACGAATAACAACAGTAGGTTCACCGAAAATACT
>JAITKS010000069.1 GCA_031278315.1 Planctomycetaceae bacterium
TAAAATCTAAAAATTACAAAATCTGATTTCTCTGTGTTCTCTGTGTCCTCTGTGGTTAATAAAAAAAATATTCCACTGATATATTACTAAAAAACGAATTTTAAAGTGTAATTGGTATAAATAGTTACTTTGCTTTTGTTAGAATCTCCCAAAGCGCATTTAACGATTGCGGTATAACTTTTGTTGAGCTTATTGTCGTTGTGAAATTTGTGTCTCCATTCCATCTTGGTACGATGTGCCAGTGTAAATGCCCCGGTAATCCTGCACCGGCAGAACGTCCTAAATTCAAGCCGATATTGAATCCGTCTGGTTTCATTAACTCTTCGATAATTTTTACCCATCTGCCGATTTCTTGGAAAATTTTTAATTGTGTATTATCTGTTAATTTGTCCAAACAGCCCGTATGAATGTGCGGCGCAATAAGTAAATGTCCATTGTTATACGGAAATTTATTCAATATAGTTACTGTTTCTTCTGTCCGGCAAATTACAAAACGTTCCCTGTCATGCGACTTGTCAAAAATCGATTGACAAATAAAGCAATCAGCATCCGCTTCTAATCCAACATCAACTCGTTCTAGTTCTTTATCGTTGTCTTCGTTGTCAATATAAGACATTCGCCAAGGTGCCCAAATAATATCCATTGTCATTTTTTTACCTCACTTTCTTTGTATCTTTCAAATTTAGGCGTTTACATTACAGACATGACGCCTGCGTTCCGTCTAAAATTAGTTTTAGAAATTCACTTAAACCGTAAATCTTAAATCCTCTGTTTTTTTTCTGTGGTTAATAGAAACAAAACTGATTTTTCAAGTATGTTGACTATATATTATAACAACGTGCGAAAAAAAATATCCGTTCGGGAAATTCGTTTCGTAATGTATCAATCTTCAATGCAGCCGTGCGCGATATATTCATCACACACGAAATCAATCAATCAATCAATTTATTTATTAATCACAGAGGACACAGAGAAAGAATATTTTGTAATTTTAGATTTAAATGAATTTCTAAAAAATATTTTAGTCGGGAACGCGGTCGTCTCGACCGCATATTTAGGCGTTTTTTGTACAAAAACAGTGCAGGCGAGATGTCTGTGTTTCTCCTAGTTTTTGGAAGTTGATTAAATTTTTACATGAGTTTTTTATAAATTCCTTAAAGATTTTTTTAGACACCAGACTATCTATTATAATTTTATAAGAATGGTTATAATCAAAAAAAATAAGATTAGTTATTTGTTTTATATTGATAATATTTCAAACATTTAAAATTTTGTGAATAATGATTTCAGGAATATTTTGCGGTGAAATTCCTGAATCTCAATGGAGATAATTATGAACGAACCATATATTTCTGGAGAACAGCAGATAGCGTTGTTTCATGCTGTTGGACGCCGTATAGCGTCGATTGTTACTAATACGCGTTGTGATTCTATTCGTTTACAAACACCTGAAATAGCAGATATTCCGCTGCTTGGTGCATTTGTTAGTTTGAAAAACAATGGAGAGCTTCGTAGTTGCATGGGCATGATGTCAGACCAAATGCCGCTCGGTGAGGCGGTCGAGCAAGCGGCGGTTCATGCGGCAAAAGATGATCCGCGATTCCCGCCGATTTCAGCTTCCGAACTCTTTGATCTCGACATGGAAATATGGTTACTCTGGGGTATGAAAAGAGTAGCTTCACGCGGTGAATCGCGTTTAAACTCGATTATTATTGGAGAGCATGGAGTTCAAATTTCGCAAGGGGGCAATCGCGGTTTGTTGTTACCGTCTGTTGCTGTTGAGCATGAAATGAATGCGAGGCAATTTCTTGAAGCTGTTTGCCGAAAGGCTGGTTTATCGGCGGATGCGTGGTTGGATGACCGGTCGCTACTGCATACATTTGAGGGGCGGGCGATTAAAGGTCCTTTTTCTGTAACGAATATTAATAATCAGAAGACGGCGGATGAATTAATTTTTGCGGCGAAATTTCAACGCGGGACTTCGTTATCGAATACGCCGAAGTTAGCTGATACGGAAGAGGTACGGAATGTATGTGTAGAAACATTTAGAGCGATGACTGAAAATTTATCACCTCCGGTTTATTTTCCGGGTCTTTATGACGGCAATGTTTCTGGTGTAATAATTGAGTTTAAAATTCCTGATCGTCCGCCGATTGTTTGTTCTAAAATTTCTGTTCGGCCTGATATTCGATTTCAAGCGTCTGTACTTGAGTTGATGAAAGTGCTTGGCTATCAAGTTGTACGTCTCGGTGTGACATTTTACGATATACGTGATTTCGTGCTTGATTTAGCGATATTCTGGGATCCGATAATTCATGGTAATGCGAATCGGTTTGATGTAGATAATGTTGATACATCCCGCCGATGTATATTGATTACAAGCCGCAAGGGGTGGTCTATTCATTATGACAGTTCTTGTTCGGCGGATAGATTGGTTCGCAACGGCGCCGATATTCTTGAAGCGGAAGATTTAGATTTATGCGACGTGATCTCTTTTGAGATTTCTGCGACTATGGAACGTTTATCTGTTAGTTCGTATCAAAAGGCGCGGGAGTGGGACAAATCGCGGGCGAGTGCGATTGCGGGAACGTTTTATCCGGCTAATGCCGAAGAGCTTAATGCCGAGCTTGATCGAATGTTAGATCAAGAATGTTTAACTCGTAAAAAAGTTTCGGCGGTTTTAGTGCCTCATGCTGCTTGGCGGTATTCAGGCAGAATTGCAGCGAAAACATTAGCAGCAGCAGAAATACCGGACCGTGTTATAATTTTCGCACCGAAACATCGGGCGGGAGGAATTGATTGGGGAATCGCACCGAATTTGTATTGGGAATTACCGGGTTCACGAATAGAAAGTGATCTCGATTTAGCTGATTCGATTATGAGATATGTTGACTTGATCGATTTCGATGCAACTCCGCACGTGAGTGAACATGCAATTGAAGTATTGCTGCCGATTTTGCATCGATTATCTTCTAAAACAAAAATTGTCGCTATTGTAATGGCGATCTCTCCGTGGGCGATGATTCAAGCCGGAGCAGCACAATTCGCAAAATTTATGAAATCGTTAGATAAGAAACCGCTATTGATTGTTTCGTCGGATATGAATCATTTCGCTTCAGAAGAAGTAACGCACAAAGTCGATAAAATGACAATTGAAGCTTTGAAAGAATCGGTTGTAAAATCGAATCCTAATATTTTGTTGGAAACTGTTATGAAAAATCAGATTTCTATGTGCGGAATTGTACCGATGGTATTCGTGTTAGAAACGCTGCGATGCATGGGATGTTTGAGAACAGTTGAAGAAATAGGTTACACAACGAGCGCCGAATCTTCAGGCGACAAAACACGAGTTGTAGGATATGCCGGATGCTTAATTGAATAAGTATGTCAAATTTAAAATAATATATTAGTGGAATAATTGTTTTTCAAATTTTTTGTAATTTTTAAACACGAAATACACGAAAGAGAGCTAAATATCAAGAAGTCCCGCTAGGGACGACACTTTATTAACCGTATGCTTTAGCTTACGGATCAAGGCTATAAACATATCCAAGTCCCGCTAGGGACGACACTTTATTAATTGTATGCTCCAGCATACGGAAGGAGCTAATTACGTGTCGTCCCTGCGGGACTTGGATATGTGATTGATAATTTAAAATTCGTAAACAACCAAAAAAACGAAAAAAATTATTCCACTGATATGTCAACATTAAAATTAAAATAAATTGAAGATGCGTAAAGGTAAAATTTTTATTCATTATAATTAGAAAATGCAAAATGAATTTTGTTTGTAGTTTTCTATATTATCGAAGTTTTCTTTATTGCTCTGTAGTTAAAAAACGAAATTTGAAAAATGAAATTACGATTATTTGTTTATGGTTCGTGCGGTTCAGGCAAGACGAGTTTTTTGCGTCAATTGATTCAAGGAAACGGATTGCGAATTACTTCTAATCAAAAGTTAGTTAAATTCATGTCGAGTTCAATTTCTCCAACGGGTCAAGTTATTCCGACGACAACAGGATTCGATAGGCTCGAAATAAAACTCGGCAGCGACAGTTATGTAATTTCGGATCGGCAAGGTGAACTTCTTTCGGAGTCTGTCAATGAGCTGTCATCTGATAAGAGTTGGCTTAGTCTGAATAAAAATTGGGTTGCGAATCAAATTATTTCTTGTGATGCAATTCTATTTTTTTTCGATCCGACAGCGCAAAGTACAGTTGATTTAATTCGTCAAACCGACCAAATTCAAAAACATCACAATGAGGAATTACTTCGTGCAAAACAGATCATAGATTTTGTTTTGCGAGTTCGTCAAAATAAATTTACGCCGGTATTATTTATTGTAACTCATTGCGATTTAATAGACTTAATTCCGCAATTGAGCGGGCGGACAGAAAATTGGATTGTTGCCGTGAATGAATATTTACGTGAATCATACAATGCGTTTTTAGAGGGTTTTTATCCGAAGTCATTGATTTGCCGCGAGCAATTATTTTTTCATGTAACAACAATTCAAGAATCGAAACAGCCGCGTAAAACGTCGATTATTCAACCCGGAACCGCACCGCCGGCAAAAGTTGACACAATAAATTGGGTTGACTCTTTTCCTTTTGCTGTCGATTTAGCGAATATTTTTCGGCAGGTTTCAAAACATATAAATTTAATAGAGATTTTTCGCCGCAATGATCGGCGCAGTTATCGTTCTGTAATTTTTGCTTTTGTATTTTGTTTATGTCTAGTATTTTTTGTACCGTTAATTATCAACAAGATGAGTGTACAACCTTTTGTCGGCGAATTGCAAAAAAACACAATCTCAATTATCGATAGAGTTCCGCAGTTGAAAGCATTTTTCGACAACGATACTGATTCTAATTTCGACGCAACTTTAAATTTTAGTGCTTTGGATAATTCAAACGAATTGAATAATAAAAACGCTGCCGTACTGAATGAATCACTTTATACTTTGATGAGACAACTAAATAAATTAGAAGACATGAAACAACAAGATACAGAAAATTATAAAAATTTATCCGCGAAATGGACAGAAACATTACAAAAAATTGAACAAACATTCGATACATGCAAGTTTGAAAATAATCGTGTTAAGGCGGAATTGTTTGAAATAATTTTGAGCCGCTTGACTGATTCCTCGGTGCGGGTGACTCCGCAACTCGACAATGTATTAAGGAAGTTTTGGAACTTCTATCGCGAAATGTTAATAACTGAACTCGCAGATGAAATACAAGTAAACCAAAGTGCAGGTTCAACAGGCAAACAACAACTTGAAATGTTATGTTCAAAAATGGAGAGATTCTTTATTGAAACGAATAATTCAAATGTTCGGGGAGACAGTTTTTCATCAAAGCCGAATGAAACAACGAAAGGACTGAAAGATTCAAATCAAAAAGAGCAAATCAAACAGGATATTCGTAAAAGTTTCAAAGCGTGTGAGAATTTTCTTGTAAGTTATCCAATTGAAATTCGATTAAGGGAAATTTCGTATTCGTCAGATATAGGAATAGACCGTGATTTCTTGAGACGCCTTAAAATATCAGGACTCGACAGCAATCCGATTTATATTGATTTAATTATCTCTTCCGGTTATCGCAATGATAAAGTTTGTCAATTTCTGCCGAACAAAGATCGGGTAACCGTTTTGTTAAATCTTGAATCGAACTTACAAATTTCGCTCGAACAAATGTACAAAGGCAATGTAATTTCAAACAAAAACAACACAGCAGATAATAATACAAATAATACGAATAATACAAATGACAAAAATACCGCAGAACAAAATGTTGAAGATTCCAAAAAACAAAATCAAGAGATCACAGCCGGATGGCAAGAACTTATGATGTGGAATGTTGATCCGCATAAAAATAATAAATCGCTTGAAGGTGTAGGAATAAAATTTTATCTACAATTTGAAAATGAAAACAACACGCAATATACTTGTGAAGGCGAAGGAATGAAAATTCAATTAGAAATAAAACGAGCAAGAATAGTTCCCAATTTTTTATGGGAAGTAATAAATCGTACAGCGAATTAACAATTTAAGTTTTGGTAATATACTCATTGTACTTTAGAATTCGGTTTTATTTTTTGTAACGAAAAAGGTGACCGTTCACGGATAAAACTAGAATCGCCCTGAAAGGGCAACAGGATTTTTTACTGAATCGCCCGCCCCAGCGGCGGGTAAAAGTCCCCGCCAGTCCCCGCCAAACCGAAGCCCTGAAAGGGCGATCGTATATTAGAGCAATAATAGTTGTTAATTGTCTGAACTATGATTTTTGTGATTGTATGATTGAAATGATTTTTTAAACACGAAACACACGAAAATTTTTATTTCATATTTTTTTGTCAATTTCGTTTTTTTTGTGTTTTGTAATCTCGAAAAACCAAAAAATTCCGCCTGAAAAATTACGAATTTACAAAATATTTTTACAATTGCTTGATATAATCATGTCAGAGAAATTTTTGACCGAGAAATTGAAATAATTTAAACCTTTTAATTATCTATGATTGCGGCTAAATTTTTTATCTTTATAAAAAATTTTTCTAAATAGTCGAAAAATTAGCTGAGAGCGGTTGACTTTAATGAATACGCCGATAAAATGGATTGCGATAACTGTGTAAAAAAGCGAAACGGCGTAAGTTTCGCCGCAGTTTGATGTCTCTATTTGAAATTTCATTTCAGAAGAGATTCAGAATGATATACGGCTCGTACAAATTAGATTTGGTAATTTAAGAGTATATAGTATATTCTTAAAATTTGCTTTACGTGATGTAAGCAAGTGATAATTACTGAATTTTATAGTATGAGCAGTTTAAAAATTTTTTTAACTCAAAAAGGAGAATTAAAAATGACCAAGAAAATTTTTAGCTTAATTTTTGCTGCGTTGCTTATTTTCACATTTGCCGTAACTACATTTGTATCGGCAGAAGATATGCCGGCGCCTGCAGCAAAGGCGGCAGCTCCGGCGGCTACAGCTGTGAAACCGGCTTGTCCGAATTGTCAAGCGGCGGTTTATCATGGTTGTTGTGAGGTTGCACCGGTGGTAATTTACCGCAGAACGTGGTTTGGACTAGGCAATTATTACAAGCCGGTGCTTGTTTATCCGGCTTGTGCGCCGGCACCGGTTTATCGTGCGTATCCGGTTTGTGCGCCGAGATATTATCCAACGTATCCGGCGTATCATACGTATCCGGCGTATCCTGTTTATCCAACTTGCTGTTGGTAATTAGAATTATGTAAAAAACATAATTTTAAGCAGTAAACCGGAATTGCTCATACTTTTAATTTTTGTGATTCGTGTGTGTTGAAAACTTATTTTGCGTGTGAGTTGAAAACTTATCAATTTCAGCACGTTTTTAAGCGTTAGCAACAACAAATTATGCCGATTATTATGTGTGAGCTGATCGACTAATATTTAGCCCGTGAATCAGACTTTATGTCTTTCACGGGTTTTTTTACAAATTGTATAAACAACGTAATATATCAGTGAAATAATTTATTGTTGCCGGGAACGCGGTCGTCTCGACCGCATCTTTAGGCGTTTTTTGTACAAAAAAGATGCAGGCGGGACGCCTGCGTTCCCGCCGGCTAAAATATTTTTTAGTAATTCACTTAAATTTAAAATCTAAAATCTAAAATTACAA
>JAITKS010000071.1 GCA_031278315.1 Planctomycetaceae bacterium
GGGCGGTAAAAAATAACGACAACAATTATTAACAACAATTATTGTTCCGTTTCCATTACGTTGGTTATGAGTCTCAATATCCGGTCGCCCTTTCAGGGCTGGTTTTGTTTAAAACAAATACCGAATTTCCAAGTATGAATAGTATAGCTTAAAACGAATACCAAAATTTAAAGTGTGAAAAGTATATATGAGTTTTAACGCGACCAGAAATATTTCACTGAAAATTCCACCGATATATTACATGATACATGATATTTTATGATTTTTGTACATAAATTAAACCGGTTTTCAATTCAGTTAATCAGTATAATACTAACATTATGCTCGTTTATGATATTTTGCGCAACAATAACCGCTCAGATAACCAACGGAATAAATTTATACAACGAAATCGGCTCCCTCGAAATACTTAACTCTGATAATCAATCCAATAAAACCTCATACAATTTCGCTAATCCATATTACGTTGCACAAAATATATCTCCTGCTCCTATTACGTCATTAACAACATCCGTACCGCCCGTAACTTCGTCAACTTCGTCAACTTCTAATCCTGCTCCCGTTTTAACCTCACCCCTGCCTTATACTTCTCAATTTGATCCTTACGCAATTATCGATCCGATAATTCCTCAATCAAACACAACTAGTACAACAAACACCTACACCAATTACACCGGAACTTCATCAGCTTTCAACACAAGCTCTAACTTCGATAATTTTTTTCCCGAAACAGTTACGTCAATGAAAAAATTCCGCGACGCTACCCATTTCGGTTATCAATACCTGCCTCGCGGAAACAATAACAACAGCAATTCATTCGGCTTACAAGAACTCGATCTCCGCATACAATTCGCCATCCCATGCCGGTTCATTCCCGACTTTAATCCGTCTTCAGGCGGCACTGGATCAATTTATATCGCACCGGGCGGAAGTTTGTACTGGTGGAACGGACCAAATAATAGATCAGTCAACGCAAATGGATTCGCTGCATATATCGATGTCGGAATTAAACCGCAAATTACAGAATTCTTTTCACTTGAATCATGGTTTCGATTCGGTGCATACTCCGATTTCAAAAAATTAAATTCAAACTCACTGCGCTATCAAGGCGAATTAGTCGGCAAGTTTCGTATCTCACAACAATTCAATATTATAGCAGGAGCTCAATACCTAGATCGACAACATTACAAGATGCTACCCGTTGCCGGATTCGAATGGATACCTCGCGACGATTGGTTATTCTACGTTGTGTTTCCTAAACCGAAAATTTCAAAACGAATTTGGTCAGACGGCAGACTTACAGCATGGGGCTACATCCAAAGCGAACTATGCGGCGAAAGCTGGAACTGGCAATATATAGGCGAAACAGATTACAACGATATAAAAATCGGTATCGGCTGCGATTTCCAATGGAATAACCGCATAACCGGATTCGCCGAACTAGGCGGAAGCTTCGACAGAGAATTATACTCACACAACATTAAACTGCTCAACCCGCATTCTGTCTTTTACATCAAACTAGGAATCGACTTTTAAAAATTTAAACCTCACCGCAACAAAATTAAAACCCGCAAAAAAAATTATATACTTTTCACACTTTAAAATTCGGATATCAGTGGAATATTTTTTTATTAACCACAGAGGACACAGAAAACACAGAGAAAGATGATTTTGTAATTTTAGATTTTAGATTTTAAATTTAAGTGAATTACTAAAAAATATTTTAGCTGGGAACGCAGGCGTCCCGCCTGCATCTTTTTTGTACAATTTAAGTTTAAAACGAATACCGAAATTTAAAGTGTGAAAAGTATAAATGCGAACTAATCACTAATATTGAGACAATATCCGATCGCCCTTTCAGGGCTTCGGGGAGGGGGGGAATTGTTACCCGCCCCGAGTGGGGCGGGTTATAATCCTGTTGCCCTTTCAGGGCGATTTTAGTTTAAAACGAATACCAAAATTTAAAGTGTGAAAAGTATAAACAATACTATTTTTTGAAACGAAAATGAAACTAACAATTTGTAAAATTTTTTTATTGATATTATTTTTAATATCAACATTTAATTTCTGTACTGCCGGATTACATGCAGATTCGTATGATACTTCATCAAGTTTACCGTATCCAAGCGAATCAGGCAGCGGATCATTTTCCAGCTTAAACACAATGCCCGAAATTATGATCGACGCAGAGAAATATATCGATCTGACAGAAGGTATTCAGTTAATTCCGTCGAAAGAGATCGGCGATTTATATTTGTCGAATATTGGTCAAAATGAACGCCGCAAAAGTATATTTCAGAAGTTAAACGGCAGCATATTGGGCATCCCCAACAGCGGCAAAAAAGGACTCGGCTTACTACAAACAGATATATCAATTATTACAGCATTTCCATTGCCGACAGAAAAATCGCCGTTGATTATTACACCATCTTTTAGTCATAAACGATTCAGCCGCAAATCAGCTGATTCACTCGACTTGTATAATACAGGCGTGGACTTTCGTTGGTTATTTCCAGTCATAGACCGAAAATTATCATTCGACATCGCAACATCGGTGTTGTACAGCGGCAACTTTGAAGGCAGCACAAGTAAAGCAATTCGTTACCCTTCACACATCGCAGCAATTTGGAATTTCAACCCGCGTCTAAAATTGATTATCGGAATCGCATACCTCGACCGCAGCGACGACTACAACTTGTTGCCAATAGGCGGCTTGATCTGGACACCAAATCCCGATATTAACGTTGAACTACTCTTTCCAATTATGAGAATAACAAGACGATTAACTTACTTCGACCAATGGGATACAAACTCAAATAAAAATTTTACTAGATGGATTTACGGTGCATTCGAAATCGGCGGCAGCTCATGGAATTATGAACGAAACGGAAAAAATAATGAAATCAATTATCACGATTTCCGTTTCGCAATCGGATACGAACACCGCTGCAACAGCGGAACAACTCTAGGTATAGAAACCGGTTGCGTAATCGGACGCGAAATAGAAATAAAACCCTCACCAACTTATAAACCCGATACCGCATTTTTCATAAGATTGAGAATCTCAATATAAAAATTAACCAAAATAACTACTCAATAATATACCAATTACACTTTAAAATTCGTTTTTTAGTAATATATCAGCGGAATATTTTTTTTATTAACCACAGAGGACACAGAGAACACAGAGAAATCAGATTTTGTAATTTTAGATTTTAGATTTTAGATTTAAGTGAATTACTAAAAAATATTTTAGCCGGCGGGAACGCAGGCGTCCCGCCTGCATCTTTTTTGTACAAAAAACGCCTAAAGATGCGGTCGAGACGACCGCGTTCCCGCAAAAAAATAAATTATT
>JAITKS010000072.1 GCA_031278315.1 Planctomycetaceae bacterium
CGCGGTCGTCTCGACCGCATCTTTAGGCGTTTTTTGTACAAAAAAGATGCAGGCGGGACGCCTGCGTTCCCAGCTAAAATATTTTTTAGTAATTCACTTAAATTTAAAATCTAAAATTACAAAAGATTCTTCCTCTGTGTTCTCTGTGTCCTCTGTGGTTAATAAAACAAATATTCCGCTGATATATTACCAAATTTTTTATGATTTCTTTTTTGCGTAATTTGTTTTTAGTTCTTTGTAGCTGTCTTTGTTTAGATGGTATAGCGTGATTTCTTTTGGGTATTTTTCTTTGTAATTTTGAATTTTTTCTACGAAAGCATTATAGTTGCCGCTTCCCCACGGCATAAAACCAACCCTGTTTATTTTATTTTGAATACAATACGAAAAAATTATATCAAGATTTTTCCCTACTTCAAATTTAGACTTCCACACATTTTCAGATAACGAATATAAACAATAACTCCGTTTCGCCTCAATGATATGATTCCACGTTATTACTTTCGGCATCTGGTTAAAGAAGTTTCGCCGTTCAAAATCTGAAATTGAATGTACTATTAAATCTAAGTTGTCATAATAATTCCAAATACTGTCCCGCACTACCGAAATTTTAATATCAGAATTTAAGTCTAGATCACTGACGTCGTAGATTTTTTTCATTTGAAAAATCTCTATATCTTCGTTTGTATCTTTTGAAAATATTTTCGGATCGAAATATTTATTATCGTTTTTATTTAATCGTTTAATATCGTACGGTACACCTATTGCGTCTTTATCTGTAGTGCCGTAATATTTTTTCAAATTCGTGATATGAACATAATTATCATCAAGAATCGACATCGCATAACCAATGAAAAAAGATGTATTCATCGGACAGCGTTTTATGTGCGTATAACTTCCGTCGTTAATAGTTACATAACAACCGTCATTTATTGCCACATAACAACTCGCCTTGACCTTTTTCGACTTTAGATAATCAATTGCCTTAATACATTCCATGTTGATACACGTTATTTTTCCAACCTTCAACGGATTAATTTCATTGTTACCATTGTTACCATTTATATTTTGTGACTTATTTCTGAAACAACATAAATCAACTAAATAAATGTCGTCAAAAGGCAAACTCTCATATTCCGGTTTAATTGAACCAGATGCAAAATAAATTAATGTACTCATATAACAAACTCACCTTTACCAATTCTGTTTATTAAAATCGAATTAAACAATCTTGCTGAAAAAAATTTTTTTCTATAATAATCACCGTCAAATTATTAGAGCAAGTATTTAATCTTTCATATTTAATTCTTGTGTTCTTTGTCTTTTTACTTATTCGAATCACTTATCCGAAACCAGACCTTTACACCTTTATACTGCCGAAATGTAATATTACAAACCATAAGCAATTCTTGAATCAATAAATTCACGATACGAATAGGATAGTATTAGTATATATAGTATAAAACGCATGTTATAAGTAATTATTCAAAACGATAACAGATGTCATCACAATTACGTTATCACAATTACGTCAATATATAATGATCAGCAATAATCAGCGTATCTATCCTAAATTCCGATTAAATTATACACCTATTATTGCATTAAATTTACATGTTCTAACACATTCGCCGCATTTGATACATTTTTCTGCGTCTATGACATGTGGGCTTTTGCGTTCTCCGCTTATTGCACCTATCGGACATTTTTTTGAACATGCCGTACATCCTTTACATTTTTCTGCTATTATTTCCGGTCTTGCCAACGCCTTACATTGAGCTGCCGGACAACGTTTCTGAAAAACATGCGAATAAAGCTCCTCACGAAAATTACGTATCGTCGAAAGAACCGGATTCGGTGCCGTTTTCCCCAACGCACAAAGCGACCCTTTAGATACAGTTCTCGCAACTTGCCCTAGAACATCAAGTGTTTCCTGCGTCCCATTTCCTGAAATAATATCATCAAGCAACACTAACATTTGTCTCGTTCCATCTCGGCATAACAAACACTTTCCGCAAGATTCATTCTGCGTAAATTGCATAAAAAACCGAGCCATCTGAACCATACAAGTTCCCTTATTCATCACGACAAGACCGCCCGAACCTACCATCGCGCCGACACCTCTTAACGAGTCGAAATCTAGCGGTAAATCGAGATGCTCTTCAGTCAAACATCCTCCCGACGGACCGCCGATTTGTACCGCTTTGAAATTATCATTTGAAATATTTCCGTTCTTATCTATAACACCGCCGCCGATATCAAAAATTATTTCACGTAAAGTTGTTCCAAAAGGTACTTCAATCAGACCAGTATTTACGACATGTCCGGTCAGTGCAAAAGTTTTTGTTCCGGGTGAATTTTCAGTACCGACATCACGATAACTTTTCGCACCGTTCAAAATTATATACGGAACAGCCGCAAGCGTTTCGACATTATTTATTACTGTTGGTTTTCCCCATAATCCGCTTTGTGCCGGAAACGGCGGCTTCGGACGCGGCATACCTCTGCCGCCTTCAATTGACGCAATTAAAGCAGTCTCTTCACCGCAAACAAAAGCGCCGGCACCTTCCATTACATGAATACGAAACGGTTTGCCTGTATTGAAAACATTATCGCCAAGAATACCAAGTTTTTCAGCGTCTTCAACTGCGCGGCGAATACGCTGCACCGCAAGCGGATACTCAAGACGAACATAAACATAACCCGCTGTCGCTTCTATTCCGCGTGCTGCTATCATCATTCCTTCGATCACGCTGTGCGGATTACCTTCCATTACACTTCGATCCATGAATGCACCAGGGTCGCCTTCGTCGGCATTACATATAACGTATTTAACTTGATTTTTTTCTTTCAATGCGAATTGCCATTTCTTACCTGTAGGAAATCCGCCGCCGCCGCGGCCTCGCAAACCTGATTCAGCAATTGTACCGCATACAGATTCAGGTGTCATATCTGTCCAAGCGATACGAGCTGCATCGTAACCGCAATTAGCAATATATTCGTAAATATCTTCAGGTTCAAATACACCGCAAGGTTTAAGTGTTAATCGCGTTTGCCTCTGATAAAACGGAATTTCATGTTGACCCTTACAGCGTTGATTATTGTTATGCCGATCAACATAAAGTAATCTTTCAATTATTTTTTTATTTTTGATTGTTGTTTCGATAATTTCATTGATGTCTTCTAATTTAACTTTCGTGTATAGAATTTTATCGGGTTCAATTGACAATAAAGGTCCCATCTGACAAAAACCTTGACAACCGCTTTTGGATAGACGCAGCAAATCAATATCGGAAGAAAAAGATGAATCTTTCGGCTCTGATTTATTATCTTCATAGTTGAGTAAAACTTTTACATTAAGACCAGCCTCTTTGATTTTATTTTCAAGTGCGTGAAAAAATTCAAGAGAACCGTTTGCAACACAACCGGTTCCCGCGCATATCACTACACGGCGATTTGAATCTTTCATCGCATCGTTGAATTTATGCGAACAAGATATTAAAAATTCTTTTGATGATTGCATTATGAAATTATGTTTGTTGGTTAGGTTTTAAACTATTCGCACTATAAATTTCGGAATTTTCGGAATTTTCGGAATTTTCAGTTAGAGCCGCCGCCGTCTGCTTATCTGCTGCTTATCTTATCGGCAAGCAGATTTTACGCCCTTGTATCAACGAAATTCAAAATACGATACGTATAATTTTAACTCTTTTCGATTATTTATAACGATAATTTTTTGTCTCTGTTTTTTGCATGTAGGTTACAAAAAAAGAAAAATAATAATCGAACAAAATTTGTTTTAGGTTTTTGTAATTATCCAATAAAATTTTGATATTTCATTTTTTGAGAATACGAAACAGACGAAATAATAAAATACACGAAATTTGTTATTGAAAATTATTATTGAAAATTATTAGTGATTTTTATCTTTTTTATTTTTTTCGAGAGTTTTGTATTTTCGAGTGTTTCGTATTTCAAAAAAAATGTATCGTACTATGAATTACAGTTAAAGCCGAAAATTCAAGAGATGGCGATATTCTACCGAATTTCATAGTACGATATGTGTAGTACGATTATGTAGTTCAAGTTTTAGTTGCAGCCGCAGCAGCAAGGGCAATCTTTTGATTGTGATTTTATAGATTCTCTGACAGATTCGAGTTGTCCGGCACTTCCGAGTACAGTATTCTTGTGGATGATATATTCGGCGTAAGCTTGCATGAAAATTTTACCCGGCGGTCTTAGGTCGAAGTTTGCGGGGTCGTCTCGAAATTGTTCGCGGTGAATAGCGCACCATACTAATCTGCCGTCGGTATCGATATTGATTTTTGTAACACCGAGTTTTGCTGCTGGTAAATATTGTGATTCATCGACACCTTTAGCGTCGCTTAATTTTCCGCCGGCGTTATTAATTCGGGCGACCCATTCTTGCGGTACGCTGCTGCTGCCGTGCATGACAAGCGGGAAATTTTTGGGAATTGCTTTTTGGATTTTTTCGAGTACATCAAAATGCAAGCCTTGTTTTCCGGTAAATTTGAAAGCTCCGTGTGAAGTTCCAATTGCGACAGCGAGAGAATCGACACCGGTTTTGTCGATAAATTCCGCAGCTTGATCGGGATCAGTTAATTTGACGCTCCCGACTACATCTTCTTCTACTCCGCCGAGTTGACCGAGTTCTGCTTCGACTACGATACCTTTAGCGTGTGCGCGTTCAACTATACGTCTTGTTATTTCAATATTTTTTGCAAACTCTTCGTGTGAAGCGTCGATCATAACGGAGCTGTAGGCGTTACTATCGATACAATCGCAGCAAGCTTCTTCTGTTCCGTGATCGAGGTGTAAAGCGAATATTGCTTCAGGAAACACTTCGTTAGCGGATGTAATTAATGCTTCGAGCATACGTTTATCGCTGTATGATCTTGCACCGCGTGAAATCTGGATTATAAACGGTGCGCTTTTAGTGTTATCGATTGCATCTTCATTTTTGGCTTTTTTGCCAAGATTACCGCGAAACAAACCTACGGTCTGTTCTAAATTGTTGATGTTATAAGCACCGACAGCGTATTTGCCGTAGGCGTGCTTAAACAAATCTTTCGTCGTAACGATCATTTTAATTTCTCCTTTAATTTTTCTTATTTTTTCAAGACAGTTGTCGTTCAATGAAGGTCGAAAATTGTATCATAGTTTTGCAGATTCGTAAGGTAGGGGGGAATACAAAGATAGTAATATATAAGTGAAATTTTATTTTTTAACTTTTTTTAGGTTATGAATTTGAAAACCAACATAATTTTCAGCCTAATTTTTAAACACGAAACACACGAAATTACACAAAAAACAAAAAAATCATATCACATCCTTTTCGTGCATTTCGTGATTTTCGTGATTTGCCGTTTGTTTCGTTTGTTTCGTGTTTAAAATTTTTCGTCAAATTTCTCAAAGGTTTCAAAATTCATAACACTCAAAAAAAAATTTAAAAACAAAAAATTTCACTGACTATATTATTAAAATTTCATTTTCTTTGTTCTCTGTTGTTAATAAAAAATGTTAATAAAAAAATCGGAAATAATTAGAGATGATAACACTACTGAATAATTACGTTTTTAGAAGTTTCTTATTAAATTTTATAATTTATAAAAAATCCAAACTAATTATTTTGTCCGAGAGCATTCGGATAGAACGTTTTATGACAAGAATCACAAGAACGGCTTAATTCACTGAAAGCAGACCAATAACTTTCATATTTAATTTTACCGTTTGCAAAATCATGTGCGGCGCTATTTGCCTTAATTGCGGCATCCCGAAATTGTTTACATTCTTTTTTCCATTTTTCTAACTCGTTTGGTTTTGTCGTTTCGTCTCCATTAGAAATACTACACTCACTTATCGCCGCTAATGCCGCAAGTTGACCAAATATCTGCTTGGGATTTTTATCAAGTTGACGTTTTAATTTCGTCTCTGTATTTGTCAATCGGCGCACATTTGAATTTAGATTCGGCATCGCTTTCATTACAGGTTTTAACTTAACAATTTTTTCAAGTTTCAATTTGTCTGGTTCACCTTTACTTTTCAAGGCTGCTTTTACAGCTTCAAATTCAACTAAAGCAATATCGTAATCTTTCGCAGCAATAAGACGTTTCGCCGCATTTATCAACTCCGGCGACGCATTACGATATCGCGAATCAATATCAGATAATCCTATCGACAAAGCAACTAATGCCAAACCGCTCGCATCCCGATAAACCGAATCACCATCAACCGAATAATTCTCAGACGTTTTAAGATCTTCCAAGTTTTCGCCAATACGTAATATATATTCGTCGATTTGTTCAACAAGATCCAAAATTAAAACAGACAAAGAACTCATACTTGAATCTGCTTGAACTCTATTAACGTTTTTTTCAGACGGCGATAATTTCACTGCTTCAATTTTTTTTTTATCGTTTATATTGTCATTCATATTATCGCTGCTATTGCCGTTATTATTTATTGTTGTCCGATAGTATGAATTAGTCATACCATCGGAGTTTATCAAAGTAACTGTATTGTCTGGTTTGTTATTGTTCTCGTTGTTGTTATTCTCGTTATTGTTCTCGTTATTGTTCTCGTTCTTGTTCTCGTTCTTGTTCTCGTTGGCAGTTGGGTTTAATGTAGTTGGGTTTAATGTTGGATCGGTTGTTTCTTTTTCATTTTTTTCTTGATTAGATTTGTTTTGATCAATTCCCGATTTGTTGTTTGACGGCGTCAAATTGTTTTCAAGAAAAATTCCTGTATCGGTCAATGGATACATTGGTTCGACGTAACCTTGATTTGTAGTTCCGCCATAAGACTGACTCGAATCGTCCGGCAGCGGCGGCATTTTACCGCCTGTACAACCGCTAATCCAAAATATCACAAACGAAATTAACAATAATCTGTTCATACGGAACAGAGAATTTGAAAACAGATTTTTTGTAACGAATATTTTCATAATTATTTTCATACTTAAAGTTTTTTGTAACAAAATTAAGCAGCTCACTTGAATTTTCGGTTCGAGTTATCTGCTTGCCTATCGGTACGCGGGCTCTCAATGAATCGCCTTTATACCGCTAAATTTCAACGTATGATACGCTAGGATTCTTCGTAATTATTTCAACTGAATTTTGTAATTCGATATTAAATTACACAACATTATTTTGTTACGAGACAAAACAATCTAAAACGAAAAACAAAAAACATCTGAAATTTTTAACAATTGAAACGAATATTCTATCTTTCATTTTATAAAGATCAATCGTATCGCCGGTGACAACAATTTATCTTTGACAAGTATTTTTGTTATTTCAGACACAGGGTATTTCAGTAGATATATTATTTGTTAAAATTCAACAAACAATTCTCGAGGTAAATCTGTGTAGATTACCGTATTTTTAATCTTGAATTGCCTGTTTACAAATTACAATTTTATACTTTTCACACTTGAATTTTCGGTTCTAACTGCGTGCGAAATTATTGTATTGCCCAGCCGGAAATCAAATTTTTTGAATTACCGAAATTCATAGTATGATACGTATGTAAATTAAAAGAGGAGGTATTAACGATGTTACGAGTTGGGATTCATGGTCTTGGTTTTATGGGTATGATGCATTATTTATCGTACCAAAAAATAGAAGGCGTTAAAGTTGTTGCAATATGCGAAGTGAGCGAGGAACGGCGGCGCGGTGATTGGCGGTCGATTCAGGGTAATTTTGGTCCTCGCGGCACACAAGTTGACTTGACCGGCATTTCGACATATTCGGAATCGGCAGACTTATTCAACGATTCGTCTGTAGATTTAGTTGATATATGTCTTCCGCCGGCATCGCATTCGGATGCAGCAGTAAATGCGTTGAATGCGGGCAAACATGTAGTTTGCGAAAAACCGATTACTCTAACAATCAAAGAAGCGGAACGAATGGTCAAAGCAGCGGAAGATAACGGTAAATTATTTATGGTCGCACATGTATTACCGTTTTTCCCCGCATACAGATTTGTTTATGATTCCGTGCAAAGCGGTTGTTTCGGACGAATATTGGGAGGTCATTTTGATCGTGTGATTTCTGATCCGATCTGGGTGAAAAATTTCTACGATATGAATGTTGTAGGCGGTCCGCTTCTTGATTTACATATTCACGACGCACATTTTATACGTTTATTATTTGGATTACCCGACGAAGTACGAAGCTTGGGAAGATTACGGAACGATGTACCTGATTATTTCAACACACAATTTATTTATAATAATCGTGACCTCGTAATAACATCAACGAGCGGAGTAATTCAACAACAAGGACGTCCGTTTATGGCTCATAGTGAAGTACATTTCGATCAAGCTACCGTAGTTCTGGACGGTGCAACGACAACTATTTTTACCGCCGACGGAAAAGTAGAAAAAGCAAATATACCTGAACTCGACGAAGTCGGAATTTTCACAAATGAATTACGTGAAGTAACAAACTCGATCAAAAATAACTGTATCTCACCGATTCTAGGAAATCAATTAGCCAAAGACGCTTTACTAATTGCATTAAAAGAACACGAATCAGTCTTACAAAAAAAACCGGTGAAGATACAATAATCGTATTTGTACTATCTGTAATTATCCAGTAGTGTTATCAATTCCGATTTATTTATTTATTAACTGTACTTTCAAAAAATTTTGAAAATATTAAAAACAAAGAAAATAAGTTTAAATTTTTTTGGAAAGTACAGTGATAAATTACAGTATATTTAAAATATCGTAATATATCAGATTAGCGGAATATTTGTTTTTCAATTTTTTGGGGAAGGTTATAAATTTTAAAACCAACCTTATTTTTCACATAATTTTCCCGAACAAAATAAAGTTAGTTAAAAATGAATTTGAAACCTTTGAGAAATTCCACCGATATATTACTCATTTTTTCAACATCACAATAATTTTCTTATTAACAATTAACAATTAACAAATTAACAAATTAACAAATTAACAAATTAACAATTAATTTTTTATGACCTATAAACAACATGCATCTTTATTCAATTTATCGGCTGATAATGCTGATAATAACAAGACTGATAATAACAAGACTGATAATAAAAGTAATCAGCGTAAGTTTACGGATTGGCATCGTGCTTTTGC
>JAITKS010000078.1 GCA_031278315.1 Planctomycetaceae bacterium
AATTTTAAAACCCATTTCAGACAAAAATCGGGAAGGAGTTTTAGGATAACCGTTGTAATATTGGGCAAAACTGAGATTCAATGTTTCCTGAACTCTTGTAATTGCAACAAAACAGTTACGGCGTTCTTCTTCCATTTCGCTGCTGTTGTTTCCTTTATTAACTGCTTGAAAAGTTGGAAAAATTTCTTCAGACATTCCAATCAAAAAAACATGCTTAAATTCTAGTCCTTTAGCACCATGTACCGTTATACAACGCACTGAATTAGGAGGCTGCGGCGGTGTTTTGGATTTTAAGTCTAATTCTTGTAAGTAAATATTTAATGTTATATTTTCAGATGAATATTCGTTTAATAAAGATTGATGTAACTCTTGCCATGTAGTTATTTCTTCCTTAACTAAATCCGCGTTATTTTTATTATCCTCGTAATTTTTATTAAAAAATGATTCGATCAAATTTAAAAAATCTGAACGATCCACAATCTGTTCCTGAATTGAATTTAACATATCTGCATAATTGGAATTTACTAATTTTTGTGCAAGAAATACCCAAGAACGCAAAAAATCACCTGTATCAAGAGCGGCTTGAGTTTCCACATCATTGATTTCAATATTTTTTTCTGTCAACAATCTCCATGAAGTGCAAACTCTTCTTAAAAATTCACGATCGTGTCTCGATAATGCAAGCCGAAGGATAGAATAAATCCAAGCAACTAGCGGAGTTTCAAATTCGTTTTTTTGTTTCATAATATAAGGAGTAATTCCTTTTTGATATAAAATTCTTGATACTTTTTCAAGAAGTTTCCCAGTCCTTGCTATGACAACACATTCATCGTATGACCATTTCATTTCTTGAATTACAGAAGCTATGTCATTGATTTCGTCCACTTCATTTTCAAAATAGGATGCATTAACCGCATCACCGTTCATTGGTGTTTGTTTATTTGCTGCAAGTGGTTTTTTATCAGGAGATCGTTTTCTATTGTTAGCAATCAAACGATTAGCCATATCAATTATTTCTTGCGGACATCGATAATTCTCCGGTAATTGTATCACTTTTAGATCGTATTCTGATCGTAATGCAAGTAGTCGTTCAGGACTTGCTCCATTCCATTGATAAATAATTTGATCATCATCCGCAACGATAAATAGATTTCCGTTTCTATTAGGAACGAGTATTCGAAATAGATCATATTGTGTTTTATTGGTGTCTTGAAACTCATCAATGCAAATATATTCCCATGCAAGACGTGTTAAATCAGCGACTGCTTTATTAGTGGATAATAACTCTTTAGCAAAATACAGTAATGCTCCAAAATCGAGACGGTTATTTTTTTTAAGTTCACTACAATAAATTTTAAAAAAAGATTGTAACCATGAAGGTATCCCGCCATTCACACCGGAAAAAAGTTTATCAAGTAAGGTGAGAATATTTGTTCTATCATCTGGAATAGATTGTATATCATATTTTTTTTCTTTCATAATTTTAACGGCATCATTAACAAAAGCGAGTTTGTCTTCGTCGTGAGTGAGCATAGAAAAATCAGGGCGAATACCAATATGAGAACCATGTTGACGCAAAATATCTCCCGCAAATGAATGAAATGTACATAAATGAGCGCGTCTGGTATGTTTGCCAAGTAACTTGTTGAGACGTTCACGCATTTCGTCGGCAGCCTTTATTGTAAAGGTCAATGCAAGTATGCTTGACTCCGGATTTTCTCGCAAAATTCGAGCGGCACGATAGGTCAATACCATCGTTTTACCGGAACCTGGACCCGCCAAAACAAGCAGCGGTCCCTCATTCCAATTAATTGCTTCTTGTTGATTTTTATTGAATTCAACTTGATTATTCATACTATATTTCCTGTGCGGCTTTTACGGCAGCTTCAATAACATCTTTAATCAATGACGGTATAATATTTTCTTCATCCATTATTTTAACTACTTCCATAGCCGCTTGTGTTTTCTTCTTATCAGGAAGTGCTTCCGCGATTCTTTGGGGATAGGCAGGATCGCTTTTATCTACTTTGATTTTTTCCCATTTCTGATCAGATTTCAATTTTTCGTAAATAGAAAGAAAACCATTATTGCACAAATAACTCTCTATCGTTTTTTCCGGTTTGGCGGTAAACAATGTTTCCGCTTCATTACGTCCATTTAGAAATTGCTTAGCATTTTTGATATTAGCAAGACCTTGATCATCATGATCGGCTAAAACAACCCATTGTATTCCTAATGTATTTGCCGCTGAAAGGAGAGGAGATATTGGACAACCTTCTTGAGAACCGACGACACGAATTCCGAGTTGTTCAAAATCATAGCCGAGTATTTTTGCGGCGGCGGGAATAATTGTCGCCTCCGTTTGTCCTTCGCCAAGAATCCAGCATCGCGCAAATAATAATGAACCTCTGTCATTTTTGATTTTATAGTTAAATTTTCTAAGATCATCCGGATCAATTTGGGCGTCTTTTAATTTATGTACAGTAATCGTTCCTTGATTTTTATTGAGTCGCGCAATTGAATCAAATGGAACTTCAGAAAGTATCTCGCCGCTATGTGTAGAAATGATTTTTTGCCCTGGTAATGTTTCAATAATTTTCCAAAGAGAGCGGATAGCACTGGGGTGTAAATGCGCTTCGGGTTCTTCTAGCGCAATAATGAATGGTAAATCTTTTTGTACTTGAAGATATGCTTTAAACAACATTAAAACAGCAAGACTTTGTGTTCCTTCGCCATGACGTGTCAATGGAATTTTTGCACCGGTTTCAGCATTTAATTTTACTTGTGCTTTAGCCAATATATCAAAAATACGGCCCGGTACTGCTTCTACTGATACCCAATCAGTATTCTTATTTTTCGTTGGAACAATACTATCAATGTCTTTTAAGACATTAACTACTTTGTTCAGACTTTCATGTGAATTTATAATTAAACTGTTTATTTCATCTAATTGTTGTTCGATTTTTTGTTGTGTTTCCGGGTTAATTTGTGCGGATTTGAGAAAAGGCCGCCAAAAAGTTCCTTTGGCATCAAACTGCTTTGCTGCATCGCGTAATGCACCAAGATAAAAATAGGAAATCGTGTTATGAAATTCGGTTAAAATTGTATCACGAAGCCCTGATATTGCCTGACCATTAATGTTCTGAAATTCCCAATTTTGAACGAACTCTTGAGAATCTCGATTATAGGAAGCTCCAACCTTGAAAATTACCTGTATTTTGCTTTCATTGACTTGCGCTATTTTGGCACGGGTAAATTCTCCTTTAAGTTTTTCATTATCAATATTGAATGTCAATCGAATTGAGATCGGTTCCGAAGTAGAAGGATCAGATGAAGTTTCCGGTAAATAAAAATCAAAGGGTTCAAACGAACAGCCGCGTTGTGAACGAACAACACTTAACGCAAATCGCAATGCCTCAAGAATTGATGTCTTACATGTATTATTCTCTCCTATCAATACCGTTGTATTGCCAATAGTTAAATCGAGCGACTTAATACCGCGAAAATTTCGTATTTCAATTTTATAAAGTTTCATGTCTTTATACCATGTATAATGTTACTGGAAATTTATAATATTTCAGTTGAATTTTCACAAGGATTCAAGTTCCACCGATATATTACTATTTTTATCGACACATAAAAATCAATATTGAATTGTATCATCTATTACCATTGGTTTCCATTTCACGCGACAATTTCACAAGAGGATTCTCCGAAAAATTCCAACTCGTTTCATAACTGTCCCAATCAGATTTGGAAAGATCAATCAATCTTGCAGCATATTCAAACGACATTCCTGGCAGTATAGGTAATTCTGCCAGTCCTGATAGTATCGGTAATAATTCAATATCACCTACTTGAAAACTTAAAGTTGGTGCAATAAAACGTAAAAATGTTGTTGCAATATTAGTGTTGCAAAAACAAAGCAAAATTTCTTGAAAAGATTTATTTGCAGTAAAAATAAATGGACCAGAAACATCAAAAATGAATCCACCCGGAAAATATCGAAAAGCACAAAGACCACTACTTACCTTAGACCACGAAATTGCAGCTCTAAACATGTAATCAAGACTTTGAGGCCGTGATCTTAAATATCCAGTATCATCCTTAAAATTTTTTATCTCAAAACCATCTTTTTCCCAGTTAATAACATAAATCTGATTTCCATACCAACGTCGAAATTCTCCCCCCTTTTCATGAGGAAACCATTTCGCGTGAGTACCATCTTTTGACGTTACATCAAAACAAATTTTGTTGCGAGAGACCTCATACCAACAACGTAAAAAACGATTATTATCTCCCGTAATTAAGCCTTGACGTGCTTCGGCAATTTTTCCCAGTAATATACTATTTTCAAAAACCGCAATTATTTTTTCGCTCACCCAGTATGCAATTGGGCTTCCCGGAATTTTCTTAAAATCAGTAGTTGATGCGTGAAATAACCAACCGCAATTTGGATTCTGAATTGCTTCAAGAGTTTTTTCTGGTTGTAAATCAGCACCGTAAAATCTTTGTAAATCTATAAATGTTCCTTTATTTTGAGAGTTATAATTTTTGCAAAGAACAAAAGCACAAATTGAAACATAAGCAGATTCAAAAAAAGCGTGCAACTCTGGACGTATTAAACTCATAAGAGTATAAGTGTTTAAAATATAATTTCGTAATTTTTCATGTGACGAAATAAACATCCATACAAACGGCGTCATAAAACCGAGCAACCCGTTTTCATTTGCGAGTTCACAATTTCTTTCGATGAACATAGCGAAGAGATCGGTTTTTGTATCGGGATAATTTTCTGTTGCGAATTTTTTTAGAATTGGATTCAGATATTTGTTTCCCATGTAGGGCGGATTGGTAACAACGAAGTCATATTTCTGTGCAAGAAATTCTGTTTGTTTTATGATCGGTTTTAAAGAAGCAATAACTCCTTGATCGTTCAAATCACCGTATTGTTCAATTATTTTCGTTCTGTTTTTTATTATTTCCAATTGCGGCAGCAATGTTTCCGGTATCCGAATCAATGCCCCAAATGTTTTGGCTTTTTTGAATAAATTCATCAATACGTTAATATCCGATAAATTGATTTTATCTTTCAATAAATTTTTTGGATTCATTAACGGTTTTTCATCGAGTTCAATGACGGCGAATTTTTTGTGCGGCAACGGTACACGGTTTGTTTTTAAACTTGGTTCGTTGAGATGTTGAGTGATAAGTTCAGCGTCGAGACGATCACTCTCGTTTATCGTTATAATATTCGGCGTAATTGTTTTTATTTTTGTATTTGTCAATATTGTTTTGTCATCTTCGGCAGCTTTCATCATGAGCGCAAATGCGGCGAGTTGCGCTGCCCTTTCATCAATTTCAATTCCGAAAAGATTCTTTGACAAGATCAAATACGGAATATCCTGTTTTCTGTAACCGCACTCAAGATAAATTGTCTTAAACAAATCATACGCTTCAACAAGAATATGTCCGCTGCCGCACGCTGGATCAAGAAATTTCAACTCCTCAACCCGAACCTGTTTATATTCCATGACTTCCTGATTCGTTGACGGAATATAATATTCCATATTGTTGCGTAAATTTGAATCGGGATGACTATTAATCCATTGTTTACCAAGCGTATTTTGTACAAGATATTTGACAATCCAATTAGGCGTAAACAATTGCGTAGCAATAGGAATGTCTTCACTTGCTACCATTTTACCAATGACTTCATCCTTCTTGTCCGAAATATAAAATTGATACAGCCAACCAATAATCTCAATGTTTTGCCACAAATTTTCATCAATATCCTTTACCAACTTACGTACCAGCAATTCAGAATGTAACAAATCATTCGGTATCAAAAGTTCTGTTTCATCTGTTACTTTTTCAAACAAAAAAGGCATTGTTTCATGAAGTGCGTTACATTGAGCCAATAATAGTTCTTGATACAGTTCAATATCCTTATTACCGTCAAGTTTCTTTTCAATCACGCTATTACTGTCAAGATTAGACAATTCAATTTGTTCCGCATTTTCAAGAATTTCCGGCTGTTTCTTCTCTGAATCTCTGTGTGAAAAAACACGGTACCCATGAGATAAATAATCATGAACTTCCATGTACCGAATCGCAACAAAACGATTGAACCACGTGTACGCAACCGATTCAATAAAATTTTTCAATCCTTCTTTTTCAATTCGTGATTCAAGTTTTCGCCGCGGTATTGCAACGGAAATATCAAATGGTTTACCATCAATGATAACAATATCACCTTCCTCTTTTATCGGAATATTTTTTTCAGATAATCTGTAAAACTTTACCTTCGTCTCGACAGCAGAAATAAAGTTATTCCGTGCTTCAACCGCAAATTTTTTAAGTGTACGTGTGTCCATAATAATTGTAGATTGCAGAATAATAAATATTGTAATATTTCAGTGAAATAATTTATTGTTGCCGGGAACGCGGTCGTCTCGACCGCATCTTTAGGCGTTTTTTGTACAAAAAAGATGCAGGCGGGATGCCTGCGTTCCCGCCGGCTAAAATATTTTTTAGTAATTCACTTAAATTTAAAATCTAAAATTACAAAATCTGATTTCTCTGTGTCCTCTGTGTCCTCTGTGGTTAATAAAAAAAATATTCAGTGGAATTTCTCAAAGGTTGTAAGTTAATTTTCGCCAACCTTATTTTTCACCTTATTTTTCTGAACTAAACGATTCTCCCAAAAACTTAGCAGCCAAAGATGCCGTCACATACAAACCTTATTATTGAATTTTAATTCGTTTATTATTGCTGATAGCGTTTTCCATTTCGTTTCGTAATTTGTTCAAAAATTCTTCGACGTCCGTTTTTGTTTCAAGATAAGGTTTTGTCAAAAGGTCGGCAGGATGAATTGTTTTACTTTTGGTCAAGTCATCGTTGTTTTTCTCGAAGTCTTTTATTACCTCTTTTTCTGTACAAATAATTGTATCAACACTTGTCATTATCGGTATCTTCTCTAACGCTTGTACCGCTTCGTCTATAATCGAACCTGTAGAATTTATTGCTACTGCTTTCACTGCTTCAGTAACATAGTCATAAAGTAATTGATTGGTTTTTGATGCAGATTTGATAACTTGATCTGACGATTTACATGCATCATTCATGATGGTATTTTTATTTACCGATTCAATACATTGTAATATTTTTTCACACGATTTTTTACGTTGTTGTTCGATTAATTTATTATTTTCTGTAGAGATCTTATTCAATAAATCAGGAATTTCACGAATCCTCGAATACGGTTCAGGCAATTTTTTAATTGTATCCAATTGTTCAAATGCTTCTTTGATCGATTCATTATCTCTCACCAAACGTCGCCGATTCGCAGACAATTCATCCGCCTTTTTCAGCATATCGTCCCAGATTGGTTTTTGATTGGTAAAGAAGTCATCAATATCACGATATTCATCGTTTAATTGTTTCAGAGATTCACTTTGCTCATTGAACTTTTGAAAAAAGCGTTGTGAATCGTTTTCATTAAATCGTAATAAGTCACTGACTATTGAATTAAATTGATCAATAATTTTTTTCCCGGGATACTTACCATTGTTAATTTGAGCAGCAAAATCATTCAATCGATTCTGACGTTCTTTTAATTTTGTTGTTAAAAATTTATATAAGTCAACTTCGGTACGAGTTGGTCCCATTGCCGTAAAGAGAGATCGGCCAAGTTCCTGTGCCTTTTTAAGCGTTTCAGGATTTGTTACTTTTTTCTTAACAATTCTTATTCTTGGCCAGTTTTTTGTATCTTTTAAAGACTTGTCTAGTTCTTCACGCTTAGGAATATCGCCATTTATTAAAAAATTAATTTCACTTACAGCGTAAAGTTGCACAAACAACAGTGCTGTCTCTATGTCTGACCAACCATAAGGCTGTTCCGAAAAACGATTGCGGCAAGCGTCATGCAAATTGATCTCCAGATTTTTTGATGTTGAAATTTCAATATATTTTCGTACTTCATCCAGTGCCAACGGATTATTTTCCGGCAAACTTAAATTCAATGTTGCAACATCATCCCTAAAGAGAATTGCATGAATTTCACGCTGCGGTTCCTCGTGTTTTTGCAATAACGACAATTTATCGTACTTATTTTCAATAAATTTGTTCAATGCTTCGTCCAATGCTTTATCCGGTGTCAATGTCTTAAATGTCAATTTTTGACCGGCAATAAAATAATCAGCATTGATTAATATGTTATTAAGTAATTTATCAATATTTTTTTTACATGAATCATTGTCTGATTTAAGATTTTTTAGAATTTGGCTCATTGTTTCAGAAATATTATTTTTACTCTTGTCCTCAATGTATTTTTTTATGCGGATATAATTTTGTAATTCCCGTTCAAACTGCTCATTGTAGGATAATCGTATAAGAATTTTTCCGTTGTTTTCAATACTTGACGCAAAACATATTGAATCATTGTTGTACGTTTCATCCTCGCAAAACGGACTTATAATCGAAACAAGTAATGCTGCCTTTTCAATAGAACGGTCAAACGGATGTTTATCGCATAAACGATTAAATTGAAAATCTTTTTTTGTAACAGGATGTCTATATTTCTTTTGATCCTGAAAAATTTCATCAAAGATAATTTTTCCGGTAGATTTTGATTTTTCCATTAAAGTAACAGATATTCCCTTTATTTCCCGTCTGACATCTTGCTCTTCATTAGTAAGAAAAGTATAAACCCCATCATTGACTTTGATGAGCGATTCACTTTCAAGGTTATTAAGACTCTCTTCAATTCTTTTCTTCAACTCCATCCGGTTAGCGTCAACTTTATCCAGACAAAGCGTAACTAAATTATCAATGTTGCCTATCATCTGATCAACACGGCAAATCAAAAATAGTAAGCGTAAGACATCCTTGTCAAACGGTTTAAATTTTTTACTATTTTCAACATGATCAAAAGACCTTTTTATTGTTGATTCAAGAAAACTCTCAATAGCCGGAAAAAAACAATAAAGCGGAATCAAAATACCGACCTCTTTATCCATAATAGTTTTCGCTGCAAGTTGAAAAGCGTCCAACAAAGACCGCTCACCTTCTGCAAGATGTAATCCCGCTACTCCGGTTTTCCGGATCGATTCAAAAATCAACTGCAGCAATTTGAATTGATACGGCACAAAAGGATATATTTGTACAAAATCATCTTCACTTTTAAATTCCTTCCATGTAAAGGAACAATCTTTAAACGAAAGTTGATTTTTAAGAATATCACCCTTTTCGTGATACAGTTGTAAAAGCGTTTTTTTCACAATAGGATTGTCATCATTCTTTCTGAGTAACCGTTCCTGAATGACCTCATCCACATTCCTACTTGAAAGATTTAAGCGTGTTTCAAAACGTCCCTGAATTTTTGAAAAATCTTTTCTTGCATTCGTTTGTGTTTGAATAACTGTTTCAATATCTTCCTGCGAAGTAACAACAATCCACGCACGTCCTCCGCAAACGGTTCCAAGTTGCTCGACAATCGTTTGCAAATTCAACATGAGATTCGTATCCGAACCGATGAATTGTCCGATTTCATCAGCAAAAAAGACAATCCGATGTTTTTTGTCTTGTTGCTTGTCTAGGTACTCTTTCGTCCACTCTGCGAATTTTTCTACCGTTAAAGGAAAATTATTTTCAGCAGAATCAAACCACTTCTCACTCGCTTCCTTCGATTGACCAAGAACTTTTGAAAATGTTTCAATAACTTCATCGCGATTAAATTCGTAGGCATCTCTTTCTTGCTTCCAATTTGTTGAAGTCAGTGTTTTGTAAACATTTTGAAATTCCTGATACTTCCCCTTTTCATCAAGATAACGCTCTAAATGAGCAATATGAAAATGATCAGGACTGTAACCAAGTTTCTGATTCAACACTTTCAGAAAAACAGCAAGAACAATATTATATTTCTGTGCTGTTTTATTATTATCTGACTTTTTATTATCTGCCTTACTGTCAATATTGAAAAGAATAACATCAGTTTTAGATGCGGCTGCTTGCTTGAGATCGGCATGAGTTACAGCGTCATCAATTTTGTTTTCAAAAAATTCAACAGCTCTCTTGGTTTCTTTCTGTTGCGTTTTTAGATTAATATGTGAATGCTCTTCATTTGCCAATAAATGAAAAAGTACTTTAATAAAATGCGATTTGCCGGAACCAAAAAAACCGGAAACCCAAACACCATTCTTGCTTGTTGCAGCCGTGCTATTCTGCGAATGAAACGTTTCACAATATCGAGCAAAAAATTTACGTAAATGCTCACTCAACTCCTTTGTAACAACAAATTCGTCTAACTCCTGCCAGACAGAATCATCATCCAATTGATCGGCTTTAATAACACCATTGATATGACGGTCAATGTCCTTCTGAAAAATTTCTGATATTTTCATAATCGTGATTTTTAATCAATAAGTCGAAATGCTCTGTAATAGTTGTTTGAATGATTTCGTTCATTTGTTGAAGAATCCAAAGTAAAATCATTTTTTCCAAATAATCTTAATGCCGTCTTGTCATAGACACCCGGGTAAAACAAAATTACCGGTGTTAATCCGGTATATTTGTGTAAATTGCTCAGTAATTCGTGAACCCGAATGACCGGATAAACGGAACCAACACCGGAAATCAAAATTAATTCCGGTTTGCAATCCATAACTGTTTCAATAAAATATCCGGCTAACTTTTCTGCACCGGCAATTGATTTGAGTGATTTGAGTGTTTTGGCATTATCGGGCAATGCTGCAATCTGTAACAATTTTTTTGAGTACCCGCGATATTCAATATAATCAAGCAGGAATTTCAATAAATTAACAACAACGATATTACGATTCGGAAGTTCTTGTTTCAAATCGATTCGAGTCAGTGTATCAATGTAATTCCTAACTTGTAATTCATTTTCAGGCGGATAATCAAAAATATAAAATGGAATTTCATTGCTGATACCCTTTCCGCTCAAAAAAACATGAGTCTTAATTTTAGGCAATATTTTATTCAGACGTTGATTGAGTAAATCGTTTGTCATTTTAATTGAATACAATGTAAAACAGTTTGTTCTTTATTTTCACAAAGAAATTGTAACACTTCATCGGCAATATAAACGTATCTTAATTTACGTGATACCGTGTTGTCGATATATCCTGCTTGTTCGAGGATTTGAAATACAGAAGACCGCATACGTATAATCGTATTTTCCCGCCATTGCGGTAAATTAGGCACACGGCATTGACAATCATAAATAAAATCTATCCAGTCCCGATTGGTTAATTTGTCTTCATAAAGACGAAATTGCTCATGTACGACAAACCTAAAAAAATCTGCAACAATTGCATTTCGCTTTACTGTTGCGGCAAGACAAGCATGTGTAGCAACAAGTTTATTACCATCGCGAACAAGCTTCCAAAGATCAGGCGGCATCGTTTCGAGTCGATTTCTGATAAGCTGCGCTAATCGATACGCAGTTTGCGGAGAACGAGTTTGTAAAACATTCTCCTTGACTAACGCCGACTTCCACGCAGCATGATCAACTTTGTCAAGCAGCAAACCGGCAATAACACGGCTCTCCGTAACTTTCAACGAACCCGCCGTTATTTCTGTACTGTAAATAGGTAATGACCTCATAACAAAATTACTGAAAATAATATTCCACTGAATATATTACAAAATTTATTTAAATCTAAAATTACAAAATATTCTTTTTCTGTGTTCTCTGTTCTTTGTGGTTAATAAAAAAATCAATTGATTCCGTGTGTGGTGAGTACATCACGCACAGCTGCATTGAAGATACCCCTTCGGGATAAAAAACAAATTATTCAACTGAAATATTAGAATTTTTTTTCCTCTTTTAATTATTGCTGTCGAGTTCTGGATTTTGTGCGGCGGTTGTTTCGTCTTGTTTGGTGACTTTTACAATTTCTTCAATAGACGTTTCACCTCGTAATGCCTTTTGCCATCCGTCCATTCTTAACGTTTGCATCCCCGCTTCTACCGCTAATTTTTTTATTTCCCACGCCGTTGCATTCCGCCCCGTTATCTCCCTTATCGGATTCGATGTAACCATCAACTCATAAATTCCACTCCGCCCCTTATACCCCACTTGACGACAAGCTCTACACCCTACCGGCCGATACAAAATTCCATTACACTCTCTTTGCAATTTCTCAATAGGGAAATCCGGCGGTAACTCCGTATGCTCCGGTACATACGATTCCTTACAAATAGGACACAAATTTCGCACTAGACGCTGCGCCATCACCGCCTCCACACAACTCGATACTAAAAACGGTTCAACCCCCATGTCAATCAATCGCGTATAAGCCCCAGCAGCATCATTCGTATGCAACGTACTAAATACAAGATGACCAGTTAACGCCGCCTGAACTGCATTGTCAGCTGTCTCAAGATCACGAATTTCACCAACTAAAACAATATCCGGATCATGCCGCAATATACTACGTAACGACGCCGCAAAAGTTAATCCAATTTTCGCATGAACCTGAATCTGACTAATACCATTTAACCTATACTCTACAGGGTCCTCAGTCGTTATAATTTTTGTCGATGAATCCTTGATTTCAGTCAACGCACTATATAAAGTAGTAGTCTTTCCGCTGCCAGTCGGTCCGGTAACAAGAATAATACCATGCGGTAACCTAATTAAATCAGAAAATATGTCATAAATCGACTTGTTCATCCCAAGACCGCGTAACGAAAATTCCATCGCCCCCTTGTCCAACAAACGCATTACAATACTCTCACCATGAATCATCGGAATAACAGAAACCCGCACATCAATCTCCCGCCCTGAAAACTTTAATTGAATCCGCCCATCCTGCGGTAACCGCCGCTCCGCAATATTCAACTTCGACATAATTTTCAAACGGCTTATTATCGCAGATTGAAACCGATTTATCTCAGACGGAAAATTCTGCACATGCAAAACACCATCTATCCTATACCGAATCGATAAACCATCCGACTCCGTCTCAATATGAATATCACTCGCCCGCGATTCAATCGCTTCAAGCAAAATTTCATTGACAAGCCTTATTACCGACGGCTCTTGCGCCATCTCCGAAAGCTCACTGCCGTCGAGTTCAATATCACCAACAAGTTCAATACCATCTTTTTTTTCCTCCGCCTGCTGCGCCATCAAACCGTCAATCGTCTCACTGCCGACACCAAGATTATTTTTTATCAACTTCTCAATTTCCGGTAACGGCGCAAGCATCGGCTGAATCTGCTTGCCCGTAATCGAAGCAACCTCGTCAAGCGGATAAAGATTAAGAGGATCACTTGTCGCAACAACTAACTTGTCTTCATATTGACCAATCGGAAAAATTCGCTCTCGATGTATAAACCGAGTCGGAAACGTTTTAAGAAGCGATAAATTAACCGGAAATTCAGGCAAATCAACATAGCCGATTCCAAGCTCCTCGCCAAGATTTTGCAATACAGTTTCCTCATTCAGAAAACCTTGCTGCACCGCAAGTTGATCAAGCCGCAACGCATTACGTTGACCGCTCCGCATATTAGCACGCTGAATTGAACGTAACTCCGCAAGCTGCGGTTCCGTAAGTAAACCCCGATGTAAAAGAATGTCACCTGTTTCCATTTTTTTTAAGTTTGATAAATTTTTTTCAATTAAACCGTAATTTCGATTTTTTGTAATATATCAGTGAAATTTTTCAATAATAAGATAATAAAGGTTAGTTAGTTTTAAAATTCATAACGCCGCAAAAATTGAAAAACAAAAATTTCACTGATACCTGAACTAATAGTAATTCTTCAACTCCCCTGAATTAATTTATGTTGCTGGATACGAGAAAAAATCTGTGCCGGTACGGTTCCGTTCTGCCGATTCGTAAATGTCATTTAATCCGTTGTTTGTGTAATCGTCGGCAGAAATATATCTGTCGTTTTGAGCTGTTAGCGTTTGCATCCAGCGTTGATGATAATCGGCGGCAATTATTACAACATAAACTAAAGCTGCAATTGAAATAATTGTTGCAACAAGTAACCAACCATTCACAACCGAAGCAAGATCATTTCTGTTGATTATTTGCGAATTTAACGGCGGCAGATTTTTCGTTACATTATTCTTTGATTCGTTTGATACCTCACTTTGACGATTATGATTTGACAAACTCGATTGATTTACATTCGGCACTGAATTTATACTTGGAGCTTTAGAATCATTGATTAATGCAGAAGGAATTACAGATAAATCCGGAGATTGACCCGACGGCGGATCAGGACGCGTAGCTAGTTGGTCAGTTGTCGATTGAGCTAAAATTAATGTCTGATTGTAAACTTTTTGATCGTCTGGATTATTGTTACGATAATTTGTTGTTTTGATAATTACAGGTTGAACAGATTGCGGCGGCTGCCCAATATGCGGAATTTTATCGGTTGCAATTTCAGGCGGACGGGAAAGTATTTTCCGCAAATCATTTCCAAATTGAATTTCGTCTGAATTAATTAAATCAGCATTGCTTAAATCGGCATTGGTTAAACCGGCATTGGTTAAATCGGCATTGGTTAAATCAACACCGGATTTATTCGATACTGATAACGTCCGTGAATTGGATAACGGTAAATCCGAAGTCACAGAGTTTGAATTTATCGAATCAGAATTCTTTGAATCCGTTTGCGATAAATACGAAATTGCGAGAGGAACAAGTTCTTCGTTTGTTGTTGATTTTTCAGATGTGCTATTAGTCTGATTGGCGAATGAAATCGATATTACTCCGACAATTGTTATTGCTGTAATCAAAATACAACAAAAAGATTCAAATAAGAATTTTTTCATAGTAACTACATTTTCCAAAAAAATTAATGTTTAAATTATATTCACTTGAATTTTCAGTTCGAGCCGCTTGTTTTATCTATCGGAAAACAAGCGGGGACTGCAAAAAATTCCAATGATATATTACGATATATTACGAATCATTTTTATCTGATGAATCATAAATCATGAACAGGACACGTTTGGGACCATGCACTCCTAGTATTAATACTTTTTCGATATCGGCAGTTCTACTGGGACCGGTAACGATAACAAATTCTCCCGTTTTTTGATTTCTTATTTCTGAACTTAAAGTTTCCCACGATGCCGGTAGATTTTTTGATAACTTACTGCGATCAGCAACGGCAATTGAAATCGGCGGTAAATAAATTGTCAACCTTTCGAATCTTGAGTTTGCTTGAAAAACTCCGCTGCCTGTGTCGGATAACATCATATCGGCAGCGGCTATTCCAACAGAACAATTCGACAGCTCAACAATATCAACACTATCAACATTGGCGGCTTTATCAACTTTATCAATATTGGTGTTATTGGCGGCATTATCAACTTTATCAACATTGGTGTTTGGTGATTCGGCGGACGGATCAGTATAAAATATCAGACGTTTTTTTGTGCCGCCGGATTGCTGCAATTGATCGATTACAGATTGCAATTGATCTGCAATTCGACGAACAATCGGATTAGATGAAACCATTATTTTGATTTCGTCTGAATTTTCTTCGTTTAGTATCTTGGCAATTTGCAAAACAAGATTATTGAAATCACTACATAAAAAAGATTCGCCTTTAAGCTGATCGAGATTATCAAGAAATTGTTCTAGTAATTTTTCTTGTGATAATTCTGAAACAGGATCATTATCACCCTGCCAGACTTTAGGAGGAGACGGCAATGTTAAACGTTGACCGGTTTCATTTCCTGTCAATATTGATTTGCGAATGTTACCTAAAAATTCTTTAACGTTGGTCATGTTAAATTAATTGAATTTACGTAAGATGTTGCCTTATATTTCAATATATTATTGATATTATTTTCGGCTGCTCATTAGAAGCTTTTTCATCTATTTAGTTTTTTTGTGTGATTTGTATCTCAAAAAAAATTGTTTTTAGAGATATTTAATTTTCAATATCAGTAGTTGTTGACTACAAAAAGTAAATCGTAGTTTAGACTATTCTATTAAATTGTACAGCCCCCATAACTTTTATTATTTCATTTTTATTATTTCATTTTTATGTAATGTGGGAATTTCTAATAATTTTTTTCGGCTTCAGCCGGCTAACATTGAATCATTTATTTTTTGCCCCGAATATTTTTAGAAATTCCGTAATATATCAGTGGTCAGTGGTCAGTGGTTAGTGATTAATATTTAGTAGTTAAATGTTAATAATTAAAGTTTCGGAATTTAGAGATTCGAACTTACTCCCATCACCAATTTCCGCATGCGAACTAACCACTAACCACTAACCACTAACCAAGTCCCTAGCGGGACTTTTTGATTTTTATTCTCATAAGGTTTTACATGGATTTTATTTTACATTAAATTTGAACGTCCATGCGTATTGGCAGGGTCGATTTTTGGGGTCTTGCAACTCTTCGGGGATGGCGATTTTTATACCATTGCCGGTTTGTGTCCATTGCAACGGTTTTTCATAACCAAGAAGATAAATTGTACTGTCCGGTTTTGGTGTAACCGATTTTATCGTCAATTCCTTTTCGGGAAATTTTTCTACAAAGGCGTAAACAGTTTTGTTGTCT
>JAITKS010000133.1 GCA_031278315.1 Planctomycetaceae bacterium
TTTTGCACAATAATTTTAAAGCTCCTTCCGTAAACTAAAGCATACGGTTAATAAAGTTTTTTGGTGAATAGTCCCTAGCGGGACTTCTTGATAGTTAGCTCTTGTTCGTGTATTTCGTGTTTAAGAATTACAAAAATTTGAAAAACAAGTTTTCAATTTCTCTTACTCGAAATTTTGGTTTAAGCTCTGTTTGTTTACCTATCGGCACGCAATATCAAAATTTTTCAATTAAAGCAGACAAAATTTTATTGTTACGAAAATACTCAACCTCGACTCCAGCATCGCCTATTCTCCGCGAATTAGATGTTCCCTTTTTATGATCAGCATGATAATCTGAACCGCCTGAAATCACATTTACCAATTTTCCATAACGCTCGACAACCTCCTTTGCAATTTCACTCGGACTTTGTTTGCCCTTATAACTCGTTTTATCATAAGTGTAAACAGACTCAATTCCATCAAGTCCGGCGTCAATTAATCGTCTTATATATTCGTCTCTCGAAACTATTTTACTGTCGAGAGTAACATTTTCGTCAATAAGATACGGATGAGCTAAAATTGCAAATCCGCCCGCATTGTGAATTGCATGAATTATATCAACCGCATCAGGTTTTCTGCGTTTTACGTCGTAATCGGGATTGTCTCGAACCATAATTTTGGCTGCTTGCCAATTCTCCGTATAACCTTTTGATGCAATCAACTCAAAAATATGTTTTTTCTGCACACTCGAATCACTGCGTCCGGCATCTTCGGTCAACTCTGACCATGAAACATCAAAACCATTATCACGTAACCGCTCCACAACTTGACGATACGATATTACCTTCGACTCTTCAACATCAGACGGAAGCCATGCTATCGTCTCCGAATTCCAATCACAACCAAATCCGACAACATGAACGTCATCAACATTTGTATCACACGAAACCTCTATTCCAAGAAGTACAGAAATTCCCAGCGACCCCGCATATTCTACCGTCCGAATATCTTTACCATCGACCGAAACAAACTCAGGCGGAAAAACATCATGATCCGTTATCGCAACTACAGACATCCCAACCGATGCCGCATTACGTAAAAATTCAGCCGGTTCGTCATTACCGTCCGACCGAGTTGTATGAGAATGTAAATCAATTACATAATTAGGTTTATAAATCTCTGACATTTTTTAATTCTTTCGTTTTGTAAGATAATTTTAATTTTTTGATTTTTTGTAACAATAATTATTCAGTATATTCAGAATATATCGTAATATATCAGCGGCAATATTTTAGTTGAATATATTAGACTCACAATATAGACACAAGTCATTTGTCTCTACTTTGGTGATTGTCTGATTTTTTAACATGACTAGAAATATTTCACTGGAATATTTCACTGAAATATTATCAACGAATTTATCTATCTTGTCTTCTGAAAGCGCGGCTGTGAAATTTGGCGATTAATTTACCCGATTCGGTTGTAACGTCAACTTCGTAACATGCGAGCGATTTTGATTCGGAGATCAATTTTGCCTCACCGTAAATTATGCCGGCAGCAACGGGTTTTAGAAAAGAAATATTACATTCAATCGCAACCAACGTATCGTTATGACCAACATGACACGCAACCGCAAACGTAAAATCGCTTAGTGTAAAAATTACACCGCCTTGTACGATTCCGACAGCGTTGTGATGTTTTGTATCAATTTGCAGAGATGTTTTTGCGTAACCCGGACGGACGTCTAAAACTTCTACGCCAACTACTTTTGTTGCAAAATGATCTTGCTGAAATTTTTCTAACCATTGACTATATTCTCTATTCATAATAATATATTTCTGTTTATTCAAATTTGATTTTATTTTTTTGATGTCCGATTAAGGAATATATAGTTTATTGAATTTGTCTGCTGCATTGTCCGGCAGATTATTTGAATCAAATCAAAACAAAACATTAAACCACACAAACCTCATACCCAAAGATGAGTACACAAAATATAAATGAACATATCAACAAAACAATCGATTCACATATTGAATCGGCTTGTAAGATTTTGTTCAAGACAGATTTTTTGTTATCGGCATTACTTTTATTGATTTTTCTTGTTACAGGATTATTCTTTGCGATTATTGCTGACCACTGGTTATTCGCAGACGGTTTAAGTATCAAGATGCGGTTAGGCATATTTCTAACAATGCTTATCATTGCAGTCTTTTTTATTTATCGGCGGATTCTACCTCTTTTTCTTTATCCGATCAACCCTGTTTATGCGGCTCAAATTATTGAGAATAGTTCTGCGAAAACTCAAAATGCGATAATAAATTGGATAATGCTCAAACGTGAACGTATAGTTCGCGGACGCATTGCGGCAGATAAACTCGGCGAGAAAATGCTTGAAGGTCTTGCATTTACGGCGGCAGAAAATATAAAGTCAATTAAAACGGACAGCATAATCAATAAAAAAGGAATAAATATCTGTATTGGTTCGCTTGTAATTATTGTAACGATAATAATTTTTTACATGTTTTTTTCTCCGAAGAATCCAGTTCAATCTTTTGCGCGGATAGTTCTACCGTTTATGCCGATTGATCCGCCTCAGGCAGTGCAATTTCTCAATATAGAACCGCGCGATACAACAGCTTTACAAGGCGAGCGGTTGACTATTTCAGTAAATGTAGTCGGAAAAAGTAATTCGCCGGTGTACGTTTTTTTCTCTACCGAAGACGGCCGCGCAGTGAAACAAGCCGTGCCGATGACTAAATTGTCAACCAACAATAACAGTAATTTCTGGGGACGCCGCGAAGGAATAAAATACGAAACACCTTTTCCGCCCGGAAAACAAGGATTCATCTCAAAAACAGATTACTGGATACAACAAGACAACAGCAAAAGTAATATCTATACAATCAATGTGCGTCCGGTTGCAACGGTAGAAATAGAATCGTTGATTTACAACTATCCAGACTATACCGGACTCGCAGACGAAATCATCAAAGACAGCGGCGATATCAGAGCTGTCAGCGGTACCGAAGTTACTGTTCAAGCCAAAAGTACAATACCTTTGACACAAGCCGATATCGTTTATGACAAAAAAAATACCGGATTAAATACAGAATTAAATCTTTCAAGTCTGCCGCAAATCGCAATGCAAATCAATAGCAGTAATCCAACAAAAGCATCGGCGAATATTTTTCTAAATGATAATGACAACTCGATAAATTCGAATCACGGCAACTCTGCAAATAACTCGAATAGCCCAAATAAAGACAGCAATGAATCAAATAAAATAATAAATGAAAACGTAAACTATTTCACAATTAGCGCAACAGATAAAGATGGATTCAAAAGCCGCCGCAGCGGAACTTTCAGACAAGAAGTAATAAACGATAAACCGCCAATAATACAATGGAGCGATACAGCCGCAAATTTGAAAGAAACCGCACAAATTGACCTGCCGTTAAATGCACAAATCGAATTACCTCTGCAAGCAGAAGACCCGGATTTCGCACTCCGATATTTAAGAATAAAATACAAAGTTACATCAAACGATAATCAAAATAAACAAATTAGACCAAGTGAATTATTACAATCACCAATAAACGGAGCAACTCCGCATAAAGGACAAATCAAAAAATCCGCAAACTTCAGACCTGTACAATATCAACTCAAAGCCGGAGATACCGTCGATGTTTGGGGTGAAGCCGTTGACACAAAATTACCAAAACCAAATATCACCGAAACAAGAAAAATCGCAATAAGAATCTCTCAACCACAAGAAAATAATAATTCAAACGAAACAAAAAAAGAAAATCAACAACAAAAACAAAATAATCAACATGATCAAAATGATCAAACTAAAGAAAATCCGCAACGGCAAAATGATCAGACTAAAGAAAATCAACAGCAGCAAAATGATCAGACTAAAGAAAATCCGCAACAGCAAAATGATCAGACTAAACAAGATAATTATCAAGAAAAAAATGAATCTGATAATCAAAAACAAAAACAAAATAAAACAAACGAAAACAATGAAAGTAAATCAGAAAATTCGGACAGCAGGAGTTCAAATGATGTTGAAAATAATACAAAAAATAACGCACAAAATAACAACAGCTCAAAAACACAAAATCAGGATAACTCAAATGACTCAAAAGAACCGGAAAATTCAAAAAATCCAAAAGAACGAATTGATCCCGAATCTCAAAGTGCAGACGCAATGCAGAAAATCGTTGACCAAATGAAAAAAGAAAACTGGAAACCAAATTCAGAATCAGATAAAAATTCGGACTCGGATCAAGATTCAGATAAAAATAAAAATAATACAAACGAACAAGAACAACAAAATCAAAAGTCTCAAGATCAGACAAATAACGAAAAAGATAAAAACAATAATTTGGAAAACAAACAAAATAAACAAAATTTAGAACAACAAGAAAATGATACATCGCCGCAAAAAAATAATAACAATAATAAACCTGAACAAAACAACACCGGCAATAATAAAGAACAAACAAAAAATGATAACAACAATAATAACAATAACCCAAACAGTAAAAAAGGAGAAAATAACGGAAAAGGTGAAAGCGATGGTAAAGGTGAGAATGACGGAAAAGGTGAGAGCGGCGGTAAAGGTGAAAGCGGCGGAAAAGGTGAAAGCGGCGGAAACAGTAAAAACACTGGCGAAAAGAATAATCGTAACGAAAAAGAACAATCTTATAACGAAAGCGAAAATCAGGAACAAACGAATCAAGATTCAAACTCAAACTCAAACAATTCGAGTCAAAACGATACTGGTAATTCTCAAAATGAGTCTGTAACAAATTCAGATAGAGACAATAAGCCGAACAATAACGAAAGAAAGCAATCAAACAATTCAGCAGATAACAACGAGAAAACAAATTCAGACAAAAATACCGCTGGTCAAAAAAATTCGTCTGATGGTGAAGAGAATAAAAAAAATATTTCCAACAGCAATAATTCCAACGGAGAACAAAACAACAACAACAATAACGATAATACGCCCAAAAACAAAACTACAGATTCAACCAATGAATCTCCAAAGCAAAAGCAAGAGCAAAAACAAAATCAAGGGCAAGAAAGTGAGATTACAAAGACTAAAAATCAACCGGTTGATCCAAACGACAATACAAAACGTACTCGCGATGATAAATTAGAACCTGATTCAAATGAATTGCAAAACAAAGGAAACGATTCTTCAAATCCAAAGAAAACAGACGTTGATCGTAAATCAAAAAATCAATTAAACGACAAGAAAAATGATAATGATAATAAAACTGCCGTTGATAACAATTCCGAATGCAATTCTGATTCCGATTCAAATTCTAATTCCAGACAAGTTGATAGTAACGGAAATAAAAAAGGTCAACAAACGGGAAACGAAAAAACGGGAAACGGAAAAACTGAAAATAAACAAACTGAAAACGGAAAAGCCGGAGATGGAAAAACCGAAAAAAATAACAATGATAATTCTGATTCAAATTTAAACAACAAATCGAATGGCAAGTCAACAAATAAATCAACAGACAAGTCAACAGACGAGTCAACAAACAAATCAACAAACGAGTCAACAGATCAATCAAAATCGAGTAAAGGAAAAGGTTCGGTGAACGGCGGCACTGGTAGAAACGGTTTAGGAAACGGCGTAAGTCCAGTAGATTCGGCAGAAGAAGCAAGACGAGAATTTACAGAACAGAATGTTAATCTTGCACTAGATTATTTACAGGAACAATTAGATAAAGGACGACCAAGCAAAGAATTGCTAAATGATTTAGGTTGGACAGAAGATCAATTACGAGCGTTTCACAAAAAATGGCGTTCGATGTCAGAAGCGGTCAAGCGTCCAGAAGTACCATCGAAATCGAGTGAAGCGTGGGAAAATGCGTTGAAAAGTTTTAATATCAGACCGGCCGGCAATAATCCGAAAATAAGAAATAACAAAACATCAATAAATGACAATATTAAAAAATCGCAATCATCAAATCTAGCACCCCCGAAAGGCTTGCAGCAAAAACATCAAATTTATACAGAAGGAATTGGAAAATAACAAATAGATTTAAGATTTAAGATTCAAGATTTAAGATTCGTAATATATCAATGGAATATTTGCTTTTCACTTTTTTGGGGCGATGAATTTTAAAACTAACTTTATTTTTCACCTTATTTTTTTTGAAATACGAAATAGACGAAATAGATGAAATAGACGAAAAAATATGAAATAAAAATTTTCGTGTATTTTGTTATTTCGTGTGTTTCGTAATCTTAAAAAACAAAAAATTCCGCTGACATATAAGAATAGTTTATTAACATTTTATTTATGTAAACCTCTAACACAAATTAAGGAAAAAAAATGACCAATATTTTTGATTTAGACAAATCGGCAATTGGTAAATATTTTGATTATTCTGTATTACCGAAACAGAGTACAGAACAAGAAATTAGAAAAGCGTGTCAAGAAGCGGTCAAATATAATTGTGCTGCTTTTTATACGGCTAGTCCATTTTGGACACCGGTAGTTCGCGAGGAATTACAAGGCTCGTCTGTTTTGACGGCAACAGGAATTGATTTTCCGTTTGGTGTTTCTACATCGAAATTGAAAGCACTCGAAACAGAACAAGCAATTGAATCCGGCTGCGGTGCGGTCGATATTGTTATGAATATCGGTGCATTAAAAAGCGGTAAATACGGCATCGTTAAAAATGAATTAATAGATTTTGTTAAAGCTGCAGGTAATGCAATTACGAAAGTAATTATTGAGGTCTGTTTTTTGTCGAATGAAGAAATCGCAACGGCGTGTAAATTGATTGCCGAAGCTGGTGCGAATTACGCCAAAACTTCTACCGGACAATTTGAAGGTCCAGACATGAATCAATTTCTAATTATGAAAGAAACACTCAAAGATACTAATATTAAACTCAAAGTTGCCGGAGTGAAATTTCCGCGTCCTCAAAATGCGTATTCGTTTATTCTTGCGGGTGCAGAGTTAATCGGAACTCGCGCCGCACCGGAGATAATCGAAGCATTTGATCAGATAAAAAGTATCTTACGAAATTAAAAAAATTGAAATATATCAGTGGAATATTTGTTTTATTAACCACAGAGAACACAGAGAGATTGTAATTTTAGATTTTAGATTTTAAATTTAAGTGAATTACTAAAAAATATTTTAGTTGGGAGCGCAGGCGTCCCGCCTGTATCTTTTTTGTACAAAAAATTGAAAAACAAAAATTTTACTGATAACTGATATATTACATAATTTCTTATTTTTTTTGAACGAATAAATAATTAACGATGAGACATATTTTTATAACTGGCGGAGTTGTTAGCTCTCTTGGCAAAGGCTTGACGAGTGCGTCACTTGGCATGCTGCTTGAGAGCCGCGGATATTCAGTGCGGATGCAAAAACTTGATCCGTATTTGAATATTGATCCGGGTACGATGAGTCCTTATCAACATGGTGAGGTTTACGTTCTTGATGACGGAGCGGAAACCGATCTTGATCTCGGTCATTATGAGCGTTTTACGAATGCGCCGTTATCGCGTAACAGCAGTTGGACGAGCGGCAAAATTTACCGTAACGTTTTACGCCGAGAGCGGCGGGGACGTTTTCTCGGCAAGACTGTTCAAGTAATTCCGCATATTACCGATGAAATTAAACGTGCAATAAGATCGCTTCGCAAACACGGTGTTGATTTCGTGTTGACAGAAATTGGAGGTACTGTCGGTGATATTGAGAGTTTACCGTTTCTTGAATCAATAAGACAATTCGCACTTGATATAGGCAGAATGAATTGTCTTTTTATTCATCTAACTTTGATTCCGTATTTAAAATCGTCTAATGAACTTAAAACGAAGCCGACGCAACATTCCGTGAGCAGGTTACGTCAAATCGGTATTCAGCCGGACATACTTATATGCCGGACAGAAAAATCGATTAGCGATGTCGAGCGGAATAAAATCGGACTATTTTGCAACTTGACAACGCAGGACGTAATTGAGGAAAAGGATGCCGATTTTTCAATTTATGAAGTTCCGATAACGTTACATAACAACGGATTGGATAATCGTGTATTGCGTTATTTTGGTCAAGATTCGTTTAAGTTAGCGGCACCTGATTTATCGTGTTGGTATGATATTCTTGATCGTTTACGTAGTCCGTCGGGTGAGGTAACGATAGCGGTAGTCGGCAAGTATGCGAAGCACAAGGATGCGTATAAGTCGATTTATGAGTCGATAGATCATGCGGGAATAAAGCATCGTACCAAAGTCCGAGTTCGCGGTTTGCCGAGTGATTCGTTTAAGGCGGAACAGCTTGACGATGTAAATGGAATATTAGTTCCCGGCGGTTTTGGCGACCGCGGCGTCGAAGGAAAAATTGATGCGATTAAAATTGCCAGAGTACGAAAAATTCCGTTTTTCGGAATATGTCTAGGAATGCAATGTGCCGTGATAGAAATAGCGAGAAATATTTGCGGAATGCAAAATGCAAACTCAACAGAGTTCGATCAATCGACACCTTTTCCTGTAATTACGTTATTGGACGAGCAGCGTAACATTACGGACAAAGGCGGAACAATGCGGCTTGGATCGCAAGTTACTATATTGAATGAATCGGGCAGAGCGTTCAAAAGTTATGCACGTAAAGAAATCGCTGAACGGCATAGACATCGTTACGAGTTTAACAACAATTATCGTGAAAAATTTCAGGAATCGGGTTTATTGGTTTCAGGCACAAATTCAGACGGTGCATTAGTAGAGGTAATAGAATTATTGGATCATCCATGGTTTGTCGGAGTTCAATATCATCCAGAGTTCAAATCCAAGCCGACTTCACCGCATCCGTTATTTGACAATTTCATCGCTGCCGCAATAAATCATGTAAAAGATTTAAAAGATATAAAAGATTTAAAAGATTCCGTAAGCCAATAAATGGGTATCGCAAAAATCGGCAATCTATCAGTGAAATTTTTGCAGTCAATTTTTTGCGGATTATGAATTTTTAAACGAACCTTTATTGACAACATTTTCAATTACAAAAAATAAAAAACGAATTTTAAAGTGTAATTGGTATCTTTAAACAGTTGAAAGCGGTTTGCTGATGTCATCGAGAATTGCTTCGAGAGAATCTTCGGCATCGGTTGCAGATTCGTGATTTTGTGAGATTATGTTATCTTGTGAGTTTACTAATTCGTTTAGTGGTTCGTTTGTGCCGCTATTAAATTGTAAGGGCTGCAAGTCAAGTTGTGTAGCGATTTCTGTTGCGGTTAAATTACCGTTTGATAAATTATCGGGTTCAGGTGTAATTTCGGATTTTGTTTCTTCCGATGTTTCTTCCGATGTATTTTCTGATATATTTTCAGTTGTATTTTCAACTATATTTTCACCTATATTTTCTGAATTTTTCGGCAATGAAGTTTGCGATGAATTTGGATCAGTTGATTCGATTTCGTTTGATATTATGTTCGAGTTTAACGTAGAGTTTAAAGTTGAGTTTATAATTTCGGGAATTGGAATTTCTGTTACGATATCAGTAATTTTACCTTCGAGAATTTGATCGGCGTGATTATTGTCGATAATTCCGATATGTTTAGCGGTATTGATAAATTTTGAGATAACGTTGAAAGCTTCGCCGAACATGGATGTCATTGAATTGCGTAGTAATTCATTTTCTTCGATGCTGTGATGGATTTGTCTGCTTTCTGTTTTAGTTTCATTTAAAATATTTAAGATAGAATCGAAAACGTCTATTGATCCGTTTGATATAGTCTGAATTTCGGTGATTTCGGTTGTAATTTCGTTTATCGATTTTGTGATCAGACTAACTTTTTGATTTAATCGATCGATACGTTCGCTGAGAGGCAAAAATTTCGTCCGTAATTCGTCTATATGATTTAGAACAGTGGTTATTTTATCTGTTAGGTTATTCATTGTTATTTTTGTTTTGTGAGGGGGGAAAGGGGGGGAAAGGGGAAAGGGAAAATGAAAAACACACATAACAAAAAATGTTTTGTGTGTAGAATTATTGTTACGTTTATTATGCGGTTTATTATGTGATTGAGTATCAAAGTATCAATGTTATAGCGATTCGTGATGAATAATTTCTGTTATGATTTATTGTATTTATTTACTTTGATTTCTTTGTTGAATTGTAATACCGTATCTTACAAAATAGCGTCTGTCAACTGATTTTAAAATCGAATTTTAACTAAAATAACCAGACCGATATAACAATCATTACAATTGTCATAATTAGAATTACGTATAAAAAAAGAAATAAACAATAGCGTAATATATTAAGTGGAATTTTTGTAATATACTCATTGTCCTTTAAAATTCGTAAACAACCAAAAAAACAAAAACTATTATTTCACTGATATATTACAAATATATTTGTTTACAATTTTACAAATATTTTGTAACCTCCCCCCTATTTTTTTTGAATCGTGTTACTATAATGTTCGACGTAATTACACGTGTAAATTACTTCGGCAAATTAGGTGTTGCCGTAGTATTACAATAAACCAAAACTTCACAAAATTCCAATAAATATAGGAGAACTCAATGAGTTTGGATTTGAGCATTTACGGTATCAAAATAACCAACGTACTTCGTAACGGCACCCCAGCCGTGCTTTATGAAGACGGTATTCGCCAAAAAGACGCGGAAATTTCATCCGCCGGCGCGTTAATCAATAAATCCGGTGAAAAAACCGGACGAAGCCCAAAAGATAAACGCGTAGAAAAAAATCAAAAAAGCGAAAATGACATCTGGTGGGGATCAATAAATATCCCGATCACAAACAACGATTTCGACGCAAATAAAACACGTGCTATTGAGTTCTTAAACTCACGTGAAAAATTGTATGTCGTTGATGCTTACGCAGGCTGGGATAAATCTAATAGATTAAAAATTCGCGTTATTTGTTGCCGTCCATATCATGCACTTTTCATGCAAAATATGCTGATACGCCCAACTAGCGAAGAACTAAAATCTTTCGGACAACCCGATTACGTGATTTTTAATGCCGGTCAGCAACAAGCCGACCAGTCTTTGGAATCTGTTAAAAGTAAAACCTGCGTCGCACTGTCTTTCGAAAGAGGCGAATTCGTAATTCTAGGTACCGAATACGCCGGCGAAATGAAAAAAGGTGTGTTCACAATAATGAATTACTTGATGCCGAAAAAAGGTTTCCCGTCAATGCACTGTTCCGCAAACGAAGGTGTCAATGGCGATGTTTCTCTATTTTTTGGTCTATCCGGTACAGGGAAAACAACTCTGTCAACAGAGCCGAATCGTAAACTAATCGGCGACGACGAACATTATTGGACAAATGAAGGAATATCCAATATTGAAGGCGGTTGCTATGCGAAATGTATTAATCTTTCCCCTAAAAATGAACCGGAAATATTTAATGCAATCAGATTTGGTACGGTACTCGAAAATGTAGTATATTGTCCAGATACGCGTGAAGTTGATTTTTCAGATCAATCAATTACAGAAAATACTCGTGCTTCTTATCCGATTGAGTTTATTGATAATCGCAAAACGCCTTGTGTCGGCGGTCATCCGAAAAACGTTATTTTTCTCTCTTGTGATGCATTTGGAGTTTTGCCGCCTGTCAGCGAGTTGACACCCGAACAAGCAATGTATCATTACATTAGCGGCTATACCGCAAAAGTTGCAGGAACAGAGCAAGGTGTAACCGAACCTGAAGCAACTTTTTCGGCATGTTTCGGCGGTCCCTTTTTAGTTTGGCATCCGTCAAAATATGCAGAATTGTTAGCTGAATATTTGAAAAAACACGGTGTAAAAGTATGGCTCGTAAACACCGGTTGGAGCGGCGGAGGATACGGAGTCGGAAAAAGACTTTCCATAAAACACACAAGAGCAATAATCGATGGTATTCACAGCGGCGAATTGGCAAAAGCTGAAAAAAATACCGATCCCGTGTTTGGACTCGCAATACCAAAAACGTGTGCAAATGTACCAGCCGAAATTCTTAATCCAAGAAACGTTTGGAATGATAAAGACGCTTATGACAAAACAGCATTACATTTGGCTGGATTATTCAAAAAGAATTTCGCTAAATATGAAGCCAACTCATCCAAAGAAATTATCAATGCCGGTCCTTTGAAATACAGCGAATAAATTTAGTCAATTGTTCTCTCTCATTTTGTCCGCGAATTTTCACGAATGATCTTTGATTCTTTTTCATGAAAATTTGTGTAAATTCGCGGATAAAATAAATCAATCTTATTTTTCTGAACGAAACTATTAAAACAATTTTCTGCAAATTCGGATGATCTATCTCCGATTTTTTTTATTAACCACAGAGAACACAAAGAACACAGAGAAAGAAGTTTTTATAATTTGTAATATATCGGCGGAATTTTTCACCGATATTACGATTATTTTATTAGCTTTAAGTCTCCGATGCTGATAGGGGATGATTCGGTGATATTATCGGCGAAATCAACTGTAATGATAATTTTTTTATACGTATCAGGTAATTCATATCGTAATAACTTGGTTGGATCAGTTCCGCATATTTCTGTTGCGCAAATTAATTTTTCGTCTATATGAATTGTCAATTTTGCACGTCCGTTTGGTTTTAATCTGTCATCAATTCCGACAAAACCTCGTATTGCTGAATAAACTTTTTCTTCGCCGTTTATTATGTATTCCAGCGTTGTTTTAGGCGATAATATTAGCCCATGACGATACGAAATACCATTTAATATTACATTTTTGATCGCCGGAATAGGTTGATTCACGGCTTGATTTTTGTTCAACACTATCGGTATAGCTGCCGACTCAAGACTTGGATCAACTTTTGTTCCGGCATTTTTGTTTAATCCGAATCTGCTTGTTTGAAATAATTTCAGTTTCGCAATCGGCGAAATATTTTGCGGTTTATTTATTTCACCGCTGCTCCATTCAAACGGAACTAAACGCTCTCGTATGATTGGTACAACGTCATTAAAATAAAACGAATTACCCCGTGAAAAAATTATATTGTCAACTTCTTCAAGCAATGTTTCACCTGAAAATCCGGCTAGTGCTGTCCACAATATTTTGCTTTGGACTGGTTGTTTGCCGCCTTTTTTAACTTGAACTTCAGATATGATATTTTTATCATCAACTTTATCGTTACGATTATTCTCTGTACTCGAACCTGTTTCGATTTTTTTTAATGTAAAAGAATTGAGCATTATTTGTGTTCCCGTCCATAACGTAATTTGACTTCCATAAACAACCTTCTTTTTGATCTCTTCGCGGTCGGGTGAATGTAGAATCATTCCGAAAATTTTGGTTCTCTGAATAGGTAATTTTTCGCCGTCAATCGAAAAAATTACAGACTCGTTTGTTACTTCTATCACAATTCCTGAATAGACATCAAACGCTCCCGACTTGTTAATTACAATCCGATCACCGCTCGACTTCGAATCGTTGACATATTTTAGCCAGTCCGGTGCCGGTTCAGCAATATCAGAAAAATTTTTAACTTCAAATCTTACTGAATAAATTTTATCAATCGGAATTAACAATTCTGATTCGATTTTTTTATTATTTGCTGTTTCGATTTTTTCTTGTTCTTTTCTTTCGTTTTTATTGTCAACCTTATTTTTAGTTTTGTTGACATCAATTTTTGCCGGCGGGATATAGTTATGATCAAGTAAAATACAAATTGCTTTTTGCTCTTTAATGATAAAATTTGTTGCAATCAATCTGCTGCCGTCAATTAAATCGATAACAGTTACCGATTTTGGAAACTGCGGGATTTTTGTAATATTTTGCGGGTTTTCGTTATTTTTATAGTTTTCGGCATTTTGTAATTTTTGCAATAAAGCCGACTGTTGTCTTTTTGTTGTCTTTCGACGCTGATTATTCGAGTTTATCGGACTTACTACTCCAAACTCGTTCATGAACATTGCATTACCGTTGATAATAATATTACCTCGCTCCGCTTGGTTTTGAGGTAACGTATAGAGACTATTCATCGATTTAGAGTCTTCGGTTAATTTACTCAATAGAAATGGATTATTTGCCAAACTTTGTACAATTTCGACACGTCGAGGCGAAAATGTCAAATTACCCGAATCCGATGTAATCTGAATTAAATTCGAATCAAGTGCATCAATAAGACCAACATGACTCTCGCCGTCAACATCAATTATCTCAAATGGAAATTCCATACCATTTAATGATACAGAAAAAAACAACATGAAAAATATCGTAAATATTCGTTTCATTTTTTTTAATTTGGTTAATTTAATTAAAGGTAAAAAATAGTAATGTTTCAGCGAAATATACCAATTACACTTTAAAATTCGTTTTTTATTTTTTGTAATTGAAACTATTGTCAATAAACGTTGCAATAATTTTTAATTACTACAATTTGTTTTTGAGTCAAAAAATAGTCTATGAATTCGCCCTGCAAGGGCAATCAGCATTAGCGTAGGGCAGTCGCCCTACGTAATGGTTTCACCTTTGAAATTAAGCCCTGAAAGGGCGCAAGCCTAAAGATCATAAATAATTTTTTGCTGCCGCCCTTACAGGGCTTTGGTGTGTTATATTTTTTTCCGTATGACGTCGCCCTACGCTAATGCTGATTGCCCTTTCAGATCGAGTTTAGTTTAAAACGAAAACCGAAATTTAAAGTGTGAAAAGTATATATCAGTAGAATTTTTGTTTTTCAACTTTTTTTGATTTATGAATTTGAAAATCAAATCGATATAATTACCTCATTGTTGAAAAATGATTTGTTAATAAGGTAATAAGGTTTTGTTTTTTGGTGATTCATTGCTACTAAGGTTGTTTTGTTCAGAAAAATAAGGTGAAAAATAAGGTTGGTGAAAAATAAATTTAAAACCTTTGAGAAATTCAAATGATATATTACGAAAATTAAAATATGAAAGATTACAGTATTCTTTTCCGAGAGTATGTTAATCTCACTATGAATTTCGGTAGAGTAAAGGAGTATTCCTTGAAGTCTGATTTCTGTTAGTAAGCAGGCGGCTCAAACCGAAATTCAAGTGAGATCAATCTAAAATATAAACGCTAATACTTGACAATGTCTAATTGTACGATTAGCGTTTTTTTGATTTTTCTTTTTCAGTTGTCGTTGGCAATTGAGTTGTTGGTTTTTCAGGAGTAACTGGTTGTTGATCTTGTG
>JAITKS010000276.1 GCA_031278315.1 Planctomycetaceae bacterium
AGCAAAATTACAAAAGCGAATCAGAGAAGTCAAAGATATAAACGAACTTGATGAGCTTATCGATTTTGCAATAACTTGTGTATCACTTGGTGAATTTGCAACTGCGTTTAATTGAATGCCGGAGCAAATTCGTATGTAGTTAATTGTTGATAGTTGAATAGTGTAAAAGAACGAATATGTAAAATATTTATTCGTTACTTACAACGTAATATATCAGTGGAATATTTGTTTTTCAACTTTTTTTGAGTTATGAATTTTAAAAATAAGGTTGGTGAAAAATGAACTTGAAATCTTTGAGAAATTTCACTGATATACTCTTCACACTTGAAATTTCGGTATTCGTTTTAAACTAAGCTCGCTCTGAAAGGGCAATCAGCATTAGCGTAGGGCAACGACCTACGGAACAAATACAAAACACCAAAGCCCTGTAAGGGCGACAACAAAAAAATTATTTATGATCTTTAGGCTTACGTCCTTTCAGGGCTTAATTTCAAAGGTGAAACCATTAGCGTAGAGCGACTGCCCTACGCTAATACCGATTGCCCCTACAGGGCGAATTTGAGGACAATTTTTTGACTTAAAAACAAGTTGTATTTACTAAAAAATTATTGAAACGTTTATTGACAATATTTTAAATTAAAAAAATTAAAAAACGAATTTTAAAGTGTAATTGGTATAAATTTTTACATTAGGTCTTTAGAAATTCACTAGAGACACAAAACATTGCGTCTCTACAGAATTTTTTTTGTTTGTTACGTTTTTTTTCAACAGGTTATTTTTGCAATTTTTTTCTTCTTGCTCCTAACGAATCTGCTGCAAACATTGCATCAACAATGTCTGTCGGCGTTACAATAAATGGATGATTGTACACAAACGAACCCTCGCCCGACACCGATTCCGCAAAATTAAGTAACCGCTCACGAGATACTTCTTGCATTTTCATGTCCGATAACGTAACCGGTAAACCAACCGCAACCTGAAAATCAACAATCCTGTAAATCTCATCAACAGATAAATTTTGATCTAAACAAAGTTGCGTAACTAAACCAAACGAAACTTTTTCACCATGCAATAAACCATGAGTTTCATGAATCATCGGTAAAGAATTCGCAATAGCATGCGCAGTTGCTAACCCCCCGCTCTCCCATCCAACTCCCGACAACAAAATATTGGCTTCAACAACTTTGTCAACAGCAGCCGTCGCAATTTTTCTATCTACCGCCGACTTCGCTTCAACACCATACTCAAGAATTGTGTCAAAACAAAGTTTCGCCATCGCCATCGCCGTAATAGTTTGCACTCCTCCCGTACACGCTACCGCCCTTTTCGCAAAACACGTCGAAGCCTCCGGCCACGTTGCTAAAGCATCACCCATCCCCGCAACAAAAAACCGAACAGGAGCTTTGGCAATCACCTCCGTATCCGCAATTATTACATCAGGATTAGTTGCCCACATATCAAATCCGTCATATTCTCCATCGTCTTTGTACCACACTGTACACGCACTGCTCGGAGCATCATTCGATGCAACAGTCGGAACAATAACTAGTCTTGTATTCGAAAACGCAGCTGCACCCTTAGCAGTGTCAATCGCCTTGCCTCCGCCAATTCCAATCACTACATCGCAACCTTCCGCACGTATATCATCTGCTAACTCATGAGCCGCTTGCTTGGTTGATTCACCCTTAAAAATTGCATCCCGAAACGAAAGTCCACTCGCATTAAATGATGATACTATCAAATCACCATAAGCATCTTTGAGAAATTGCTCCCAAAGAATAAACGGTTTCCGCCCATAAGGTAAAACATATTTACCTATCTCGCCAAGAATACCCTTGCCCTGACAATACTTGCCGGGTAACCAAATTACATTTGCCATATTCAATTCAATTTGTTAAAGTGTTAAAAAATGAAAAACAATTATTCCACTGATATATTACAAATTTTCCAGTAAGAATAGTATATTATTAATTTTTCATTCGTAGTGTGAATTTAAGTTCGTTCCTGTTTTATTTCTTTCACGGAGTTGTGCCGTCAATTTTTTTTATAATATTTTGATCAACTGGATTGAAAATATTAATACAACCGTAAATTTCAATCGGTACTGAATTCGAGCCGTAAATACTATCCAATCCGCTTGACCCATCCATTATAGTTTGCTTGCCGATATCTATCCCGCTGCCGATATTTGTCGTTCTTGCAGCAGATAGATTTTGATTTCCGTGTCTTATATTTGCGTCGCCGCTGCCGGGGTTTATTCGTATCGATAAAACATCAATCGGCATAGCGCAATTTGCACAATTTACTAATATATCAGGGATTCTTTGTCTATCTACAATTAATCTCAAACAAATCGGCATTCTGTTAAACTCACCGAAAGGCGGCGGAGCGTCGGCGGCTAACGGAACATTATTAGCGTCGACATAACGTTCATGCCGTTTCATTTTTCCGATTTCGACTTCAGACACTCCGGTGCCTCCTGTTGGCATACGCGCACCAGGACCGGCGGCATTCGGCGGAGTCCATGTTGATGTAGTCGGAGCCGACGGCCGCGATGTCCCGCTATCACTCATACCGTCGCCGCTAATTCCTGTTGTCCGCACACTTAACTGTTTTGCTACCTCATGCGACGCCTGCTGACCAATTAACATACTTTCAATACGTTTAACTACCGCACTATGCGAACTTCTTGCACCAGCATTAGATTTCACAATCACACTGATCAAAGAATCATAAACCCAAAGTTCCTCCTGCGCATACCAGACCTCAATCGACGACGGAAGCATATCCCACATGATAATATTGCGAATTTCAGGATTAGGCCACTCAACAATTCCTACTTCACGTTCTAAATTATTGTCCGTAAGATTACTGCCGCGATTCATACTGTTAAAACCTCTGAACGTATCTGCTCCCGCACCTTCTCTGTCTTTCCAAACACCAGCTTCATTGACCTGTATCCGTTTGCGGTTTAATGCCGCTTCTAATTTCGGAATATTACGCCGCATAAAATTAAGATAGTTCTCAAGAGAAGCCACCGAAATAATATCACCAAACTTCAACTTACGCACTTCCTCAATAAATGAAGTTCCAAGATCAGTAGGCCAAACATTACGCGCCCGCTGATCTTTCTCAAGCGTTGTCCACGCAGCTACAAAACGCTCACGCAGCTCTTCTGTCCGAACTTTGATTTCATCTATCGTGTTCTTATTCGGATGTGCTCTGTCTTGACGAATTTTGTCAACTGTATTTTTTGTCGATTCCAAAGAGTCTTTACGTTCTTTAAATTTCTTGCCAATCGTACCAACCGCAAGAAAATTAAAAACAAACACCAACAATAAAACAACAGGAATCAATACCCAAAAAATCCATTTTTTTACCAACTCAATATTAAATTCTACTTTCTTTGCCATAATTGTTATTCGTTAAATTTGTGTGAAATATTAATCAACAATAAACAAAATATATCCATCCGAAAAGGATACAAAGGATACATTTAAACTACTACTATTCTCTTTTAATTTTTTGGTTCGAGCTTTGCTTATTTATCGAAAAGCATTTTTTACGGTCTTGTATATATAATTTCATAGCACGATATATATAGTACAAATCGAATAATTCATAGATAAAAAACAAATTCTGTATTCGTTATTCTGCATTTCGTATTAAGCAAGTTACTCACAAAATTATTTTAAGCTTGTCATGGAGTTTTTTTGCATGAAGTTTTGTCATGAATTTTTTGTCATGGAGTTTTTTCATGGAGTTTTTACATGGAGTTTTTTCATGGAGTTTTTTCATGGTGTTACGGGCGATTCGCTTTTTTTATTTTTTGCGTCTTCACGTACTTTAGGCGGTGTTTCGACCCATGCGAATTGAATTACGAAATCAAAACGTCCTAGTATAATTTTATCATTCGTATTCATTTCTTTTGCTTTTGCGCGAATATATTCTTCGCTTTTTGTATCGATTGCTGAGCCGTTTTTGAACGGGTCAGACATTGCTTCGGCGAAAACGACTCTTGCTCTTCCTGTTGTATTTCGACTCATGCCTCCTCCTGGGCCGAAACCTCCTCCGCCGAAACCGTCTGACGTACCTACAGCGCCGCCGCCTCCTCTGATTGGGTCTTTGCTGCGTTCTTCCTTAAAGATTTCCAGCAAAACACGCGGATTTATGATTTCCGTTTGCACTACTTTAGGAATAGCAAGTAACGTCGGATAAAAAATTCCGAGTTCGTGCATTGTTACGGCAACTTGTTCATTATTATTGCCGCCTTCGCTGTACTGTTTTTCTAGTGTCGGCGGTAAACTGACTCGACCGAATTTAAGTTTTCTAATAAATGCGTTTCTCAAGTAATCGGCACCCATTCTTTCGCCTGCCATTTTCAATGCCGATTCAGGATTGTGATAATGATAACCGCTGATTTGCACAATTTTACCCGCAACCGGCGGAGGTCCATTGATCAATTTAAGACGTTCCGGTAATGTCGTCGGAATTTTTAATTGCAGCGTAGATACGGCAGCAGTTGTATTGGAAGTATTGTTAGGAGCAGTTGTATCGCCGCCTTCGTTTGGTGACGTTTCAGTTGCTGCGGTTCCGTCAGATTCTGCAGCTGATGTTGACGTATTACTTGGAGCAGTTCCTTCACCTTTGGTTGAAGTTCCGCCTAAAGCTTCTAATATTTCTTCATCGTCTGGGTAATAACTTTCTTTAACTGATTGGAACCATTCAGAGATATTTGCGACAGGAAAAGCGTCGATATTCGAGATGAAAATTCTATTTTGTTGTGCGACTTCATCAGCTTTTTTTCCGGCGATTTCGTCTTTATCGACCGGCAGTAATTGATTGATTGCTTTTAGTAATTCTAGCCATGTAATTCTACCTTCGACGTTACTTGTCAAATTTTTACCGCGTGCATCAATTACGTTAAATTCTGATTTTGCTTTTGTCAAATTTGATTTCAAGTCGGTTGAATAGCTTATTATGTTTTTTGCGCCTGTTTCTGCTTTAGTGTAGAGTTCGCTTGACAGTGTTTCTAAAGCGCGAGAGGCGGCGGCGAATTGTACGGTCAAGCCTAGCAGCAGTGCGGCGGCACCTGTAAGTACCCATGGTTTTTTGCTGCGGACAACTCTATCGAATATTATTTCTTTGGGTATAAGATTCGTATTGAGTTTAGCGGTTCCCAAGTTTTGTATCACCAAACCGTATGATACAGCAAAAGACATAATGTTATCTTTGAATTGTGCTGATTCAATTACGTCGTTTCCTGTGAGACTAATAAATTTATCAAGTCTTGTAACTTCATAACCGAGATTTTGAGTTAGATATTGACGCAATCCCATCAATTTCATTGCATTACCAAGACCTATAATTTTTGTGAATTTTACATTACGGTTAAGACTCTGATAATACTCAAGCGACCTATGTATTTCTGCTAACATTTCATTAAATACCGGCCGCATTGCCTTGACAGCGATCAAAGTTTCTTGTGAATTATTTAGATTACGTTTTAGATATTCAGCTTTCGAGAACGTTAATTTTAGATTTTTTGTCAAAGCTTTTGTAAACGCACTTCCGCCGATAGGAAAACTTCTTATCCAAATAGTGACTCCGTTTGTGATAACGACGTCGGTTGCATCTGTTCCGACGCTTAGAATAACTAATCTTTCGGTTTCGTGCGGCGGTTTGGGGTCATCTCCGAAAATACCGAGTTGGTCGAATGTAGTGTAATTGTAAATTGCAAGAGGCGAACTTTGAATACAATCAATACTAATACCATTTTGAGTATAAGGCGAAATTGATTTTAATGCGTTTTCTTTTTTCATTGCGAACATTCCGATTTCTGTATCAAGAAAATCGGTCGGATCGTCGCTGACTTCGGGTTGTACGATTGGCTGGAAGTCCCAAATAACGTCGTCCAAGTCGAAGGGCAGCCATTGTTTGGCTTCGTATTTTATTATGTCTGGAATTTTTTTCGGATCGACAGGAGGCAATTTTAGAAATCTAGAGATCGTATTTTGTCCAGAAACGGAAATAGCTACTTTGTCGCCTTTGGTAACATTACGAGACAAGAACAACTGAAGTGTTTCTTTAATAATCTCTTCGGGGTCGGAACCGGGTTGAGAGAGAATTTTTGTGTGTTCGATAAAATCAAACGCTATTGCTTCAATGCTGCCGGGTTTAGAACCTGCCGCACAACGTAATGCTTTTAACGAGGAATTACCAATATCAATTCCCCAAACTGCTGATAATTTCGCCATGATAATAATTTTTGTTACGATTTTATTGTTACGATTTTCTTACAATAGTTTCAACAAGAGATTCTCTTAAAAAAATCTCCCGTTCAATATTCATACGATATATTATTCATACGATATATATAGTGTGTGCAATTTAACTGATTCAACTTGATATAATACAAATCGAATTCAATAATTTCTTACAGTTAAACATCGTTAAAAATTTCAGGTAAGAACCGGTTTAAAATTCCCTTTGTGAAATTTTCTCTCTGGTGAAATTATTGATCTCGGTGAGTAATAAACTCTGTGATTAAAAACTAATTGTTAATAATATATCAGTGAAATTTCTCAAAGGTTTGAAATTTATTTTTAACGAGTCTTGTTTTTCACCTTATTTTTCTGATCTAAACGATTCATCAAAAAAAAGTTGAAAAACAAATATTACACTGACTGATTATATTACAATAATTAGAGGAGTCTAATTATCAAAATTTTTTCAAGCGATTATAGCTCGTTGTTCTCGTAGTTTTGTTCTGGTTTTATCAATTATTTCGACAACTTTGTATGGATTTTCGACTCCGACTATAACAAGTTTAGCATCGGTTTGATCAATAGAAGAGAATATAATTAATTTACCGACACCTCCGTTAAACATTATATCGAACAATGTCCGTACAAGTTGTATATCGTTTATGTACATTAGTTCGAGAGTATCACGTTGTTGAGTAAAAAAGCCTTTGTAGCTATAGAGTCGATTTTCTTCAAGTTTATATTTGATAGTCAACACGCGATAGAAATATGTGAAATAAAATTTCACCCAAATTATCGCTAGAAAAATAGCTATTCCGATCCAAAAATACATTACCATATCATCTTTGATCCAATTAGCAGAAAATTGTGCGTAACTAGTACCTCCGATAATAAGCAACGAAATGAGTAAATGGAAAATAAATTGAGCTCTCATCGCTTTGCCGGAATATGACCATTCGAGTATATTTGTATGGGTACTTGTATTGGTATTGGTACTGTTTGAATTGGCACTGTTTAAATTGTTAGGCTGCGGCGGCGATGTTTCAGTTTGTGGATTTGTTTGTGTTTGGTTCATTTTGATTTCTTATTTGTGATTGTGTTATGCGGTATGTAAACATGTAATATGAATTTTAGCAGAGCTTAAATTGTTCACAGTTTAGTTAGCAGTTTAAATTGTATTTCAAAATTGAATTTCATTAAAACTTGTTTTCCAATTACACACAAATTACCGCGTAGATAATTCTATACGCATCATATATGAATTTCAGCGATACGAAAGCTATTCATTAAAAATTATGTTTCACGATATGTAACGCAATATGTAAGCAGTCAACTCGACTCGAAATTCAAATGAGTGCGGATTATAACACGCATAATAAAAAAGTATATCCCCCGCATTCATCAACAAGTGTATAGAAAAATCTTAATATATCAGTGAAATAATTTATTGTTACTGGGAGCGCGGTCGTCTCGACCGCTTCTTTAGGCGTTTTTTGTACAAAAAAGATGCAGGCGGGACGCCTGCATTCCCGCCGGCTAAAATATTTTTTAGTAATTCACGTAAATTGAAAATCTAAAATTACAAAATATTCTTCCTCTGTGTTCTCTGTGGTTAATAAAAAAAATATTCCACTGATATATTACGAATAATTTATTATGCGTTTACATATCCTACTACTGTAACTTGTGTATCGACTGTTAATTCGTTGTAACAAATTACTACCAAGCTTGGAATCATTGCGATTGTTAGTTGTTTTAAGAAAAATCTTATTCTTGGATCAACTAATACAATCGGCGTGAAATTTAATTGTGTTAATTTTTCTAATTCGGGTAATAATTTTCTACAGATGTTATCTCTTGCGTCTGGTGATAATCTGCTGAATAATCCGTTTTCGTTATATTCGAATCCTGCAAATATCTGATTTTCCAATGCGGGATCAAGTGTTATAACGTGTAACATATTATTTGTATCTCTATATTTTGTACAAATTGTTCTTGCTAATTTACGTCTTACTTCTTCGACTAACAGAATTGGGTCTTTAGTTCTTGTTATGTTGTCGCCTAAAACTTCCAATATTTTGTCTAATTGCCGAATAGGTATTTGTTCTCTCAACAATCTTTGCAAGACTTGCTGCAATAAACTTACCGACATTAAATTCGGTATCAATTCATTGACAACAGTCGGCGAGATTTCTTTTAATTGTTCAACTAGATGTTGAGTTGCTTCTCGTGTTAAGAGTTCGTCGGCATATTTTCGTACGGTTTCTGATAAATGCGTTACGATTACAGCACTCGGTTCAACAACATAATAACCATAGATTTCAGCTTGATCTTTTGTTGCGGCGTCAATCCACAGAGCCGCCGTTCCATACGCCGGTTCTATTGTTTCTATTCCGCTAACTTGTCCTGTTTCTGCTCCTGAAGGCATTGCAAGAAATAAATCAGGATAAACGACACCTCGTGCAACAGGTTGTCCGGATATCTTGAATTGATACTGAATCTGATCAAGATGAAACGAATCACGAATTCTGATTTTCGGAAAAATTATGCCGACTTCTGCTGCTATTTCTTTACGCAAACGTTCAATTCTACTTAACAGGTCGCCGCCTTTATTTACGTCTGCCAATGGAATCAAACCGACACCGAATTCTAATTCCATTGGATCAACTTTTAAGAAGTCTTCAGCTTTTTCTTCGAGTTCTGCTTGTGCGGATTGTTCGGCGGCTTTAGCGCGTTTTGATTCTTCTTCTTGTTTTATTGCTTTAACGTTTCGGGACATCAACCATGCGATCAAAATTGATGATCCTGCAATCGAGCATAGCGGTAATTTCGGCAATTCTGTGAGTGTCAGCAATATTAGAAAGACGGCAGTCAAGATTAAAACAATAGGTTTCGACAACATTTGAACAACAAACTGTTGCGGTAAATTCGAACTATGACTGCTTCGTGTTACCAAAAGTCCGGTTGCAATAGAAATGACAAGCGCAGGAACTTGTGAAACTAATCCATCACCTATAGTTAATCGTGTAAAGATTGTTCCTGCTGTAGTGAAATCCATTTGATATTGCATCACGCCGATAAATAATCCGCCGATGATATTTATCAATGTAATAACGATTCCGGCGATAGCGTCGCCTCTTACGAACTTACCAGCTCCGTCCATTGCGCCGAAAAAATCTGCAGACAATTGAATTTCTTCACGCCGTCTTTTGGCTTCGGTTTCATCGATTAGACCGGCGTTTAAATCGGCGTCGATAGCCATTTGCCGTCCCGGCATTGCGTCGAGAGTAAATCGTGCCGCGACTTCAGCTACACGTGTCGCGCCTTTTGTAATAACAACAAATTGAATAACAACAATAATAATGAAAATTATCAATCCAACAACGATATTTCCGCTTGCAACAAAATCGGCGAAATTTTTAATAACTTCGCCTGCAGCAAATTCACCGTCGATATTTGCACGTGTCAAAATTAAGCGTGTAGATGCAATATTTAATCCAAGCCGAAAAAGTGTTGTTGCGAGTAATACGGTCGGAAAGATACTAAATTCAAGCGGTTTTGAAACAAAAAGTGTCGTCAGAAGAATAACTACAGCAAGGGAAATATTAAGGGACAAAAGAACATCCATAATAAACGGATGTAATGGTACTAATATTATCAAGATACCAACCGAGATCGTTAGCGGTAACAAGAGATCGATCAATCGTCCTCTTGCTTCAAACAATAACTTAAATTGCGAAAGAATACCGCCCATAAAACGGACAATAACAATTTCAAAGAAAAAAATCAAGATCAAATTTTGTAATATATATCAGTGAAATTTTTTATTAAACACAGAGAAAAAAAAAGAACACAGAAAGAATTTTTTTGAGAATTACAAAATAAACGAAATTACAAAATAAACGAAAAATTTTATTTCATATTCTTTTTCGTCTATTTCGTTTTTTCGTCTATTTCGTAATCTCAAAATGAATTTATTTAATCACAGAAAACACAGAGGGAAATTTTTTGTTTTATGATTTTTAAATCTTTTGATCACGTGCCAAACAAGAAATTTAAGGGACGCCGTTTTTGAATTCGTCTTTCTTTTGGAAATTTTATACCGGCTTTGTCTAACTCATTTATATAGTCTATTGAGATATTTAAAAGCTCATTCATATAAAAAGTCCTTTTAATTGGAGCGTCGTCATCTAAGGCTTTACGTATTTCTTCTAATTCGTCGACGTGTTCGTTTAGTTTATCTAACTCTTCGAAATATTTAGCTTCATTCAAAGTATTATATTTCCGTGCTTGACGAATTTTATAATTTTCGATTTGTTCTTGTAACAACGTAAATTCTTTGTCCTCTTTTATTCTATTTTCTGATAATATTTGTAAATTTTTTACGATATCAGTTGTAACATACGCAGGTTCTTTCGCTGGATTTGCAGTTGCCGGGATTTTGTTCAGCGTTAGCGGATTGTCAAGATCAGATTCGCAAATTCCTTCAAGATTATCACTGAACGACGGTAAAACTACATCTGCTGCAACACCTTCGCGCTGCGGCGAAATACCATTCGGACTATAAAATCCTTGAATCGTAATTTTAATTGCTCCAAGCTCATTTGCCGTGCCTGGAAATAACGTTTCGCCAAGATGTTTCATCTGCTGGACTGTCCCCTTTCCATGAGATCTCGAATCACCTACGATCAAACCTCGTTTGTAATCTCTTATTGCGCCGGAGAAAATTTCGCTTGCACTTGCGCTAAATTTACTTGTAACGACAACCAGCGGACCTGTCCATTCGCAACTTGGGTCTGGATCATCGCGTAATTGCGGTCGTGTATTTTCTTCTTTGGTTTGAACGGTCGTTCCTGTTTCGATGAACAGTCCGGTCAGCTGTATTGCTTCCATTAGCGAGCCTCCGCCGTTTCGGCGTAAATCCAGCAAAACGACATCAACATTATTCGAGATAAAATCATTAAGGATTTTTTTAATATCTGTTGTAGTACTTCTTGCATTCATATCACCATTTCGCAGAGCTTCCATGTCGAGATAGAAATCCGGCAAGTCTATAACGCCTACTTTATATGGATTACCGTCACTCTTTTTTCCTGTTTCAAAGATTTCAGATTTAGCGACTTGATCTTTTAAGTCAACTTTATCTCTTACTAGTCTTACCAATTTAGAAGTTCCTCCCGATTGCACTTCCAATCGAACAACCGTCCCCTTGACACCTCGAATCAAACCTACGACATCAGATAATTTGAAATCAACGATATCTTCCAGATTTCCTTCTTCGCCTTGTCCGACAGCCACGATTTTGTCATCAACTTTCAACTCGCCCGATTTTTCTGCTGGTCCGCCTTTCGATAATGCTTTAATTACCGTGTAACCGTCTTCCAATGTCAACGTTGCGCCTATACCTTCGATATTTTTACCAATCGTAGTTTCAAAACTCGATAACGTTGATTTCGACATATAACTTGTATGCGGGTCGAGTGCACCTGCAATCGCAGATAAATATTGTTCCAAAGCTTCATCGTTAGCGTTTTGTTTTACTTTTTCGAGAACTTCTTTATTCGCGATGTGATTTTCCAGCAGCATACGTTTTCTAAAACTTGTATAACGTTTTTTCAATCTTTCGATAGGATCACGCGTATCGGCGATAGATTCTTTAGGTGTTTCTTTATTTTCGGCTTTTGCTTTTTCACGTTCTTTTGCTTTGTCACGTTCTTTACTTTTTAGATCGAGTATGTCATCTTTGATTCTTTTTCTCCATCGGTCGTAAGCTTCTTCAGGCGATTTTGCCCATTTCATTAAATCTTTGTCTCGAATAATTTCTTCGTCGGCGGTAAAATCGTGTTTTGAGTCGAGGATTTTAATTACAGTGTCGATACGTTCTTTAACTCTTTCAAGATACCGATTGTATATATCGAATGCCGGCGTCAGACTATTGCGTTTTTGTTTGGCATAGTCGGCAAATTGAGCTTCATACTTTTTCGTGAACTCGTCAACATCCGACTGATAGAAATACATTTTAAACGGGTCAAGTGATTTCAAATAAATACGAAATGCTTCTTTTGAAATCTCCGGATCGATTTTTTTCTGCGAGATGTGATGCCGTTCAAGTTGATTTATAAACAATTTTGCTATAGTCTGTTCGCGTATGCCGGGAACAAGAGGTAAAGGCGAAACATATTCAATTTTACTCGTTTTATCACGAGAACCTTCCGGCGTCCCTCCTGCCTCCTGATCAGACGATTCAGGTTGCGTTGAAGGCGGAGTTATAGGTTGCCCAGATGATTCACGCTGACAAGCAGAATGAAATAATGTACTGATCAAAAAAACGCACAGTAACGTTTTAAATGCTTTGGTAAAAGATGTCTTCATTTGATTTTTTTCCTGCAAAGTTATTCTTTACAAGGTTGAATGGTTGATTAGTGTTATTTGAAATCGCCGTAATTGATCAAATAATTCTTAATTGAAAATAGAATTTCATAATGCTGTTTGAAAGGAATACAATACCTAAAATTATTCAATTCGGCATTGTCAAAAAACTTTGAAATTTATTCAAATTACAATTACTCAATTAATAACGGCGGTGAAAAAAACGTAAATATTCACGGAACGATTTTAAACTGCTCTTATTCGAATTTTCGGTTCGAGTTGTCTGTTTTACTTATCGGATTTACTTATCGGACAGCAGACTTTTTTATGAAAAGTTTAATGAATAACTTTTACGTCACTGAAATTCATAGTACGATTGGTATATCTGGTGTGATATTGTTTATGCTTAATCTAGTCATATTCCGATCCGCAAAGTGCGGATTTTACCAATAAGCAGAAAATTACACAACAGGAATTTTATAAAGGTATCGTTAAATTTCGATTTTGATGATATTTCAGCGGAATGAAAAATTTTTTTATTAAAATTTCAAAACTCTTGGTTATTGACTCAATAAATATATCAGTGAAATTTTGCAGTCATCATTATATATAGTAGTAATTTTCAGGATTAATCAAACCAGCCCTAAAGGGGCAATCGGAATAATAGTGTATAGCGATTAATGATTCGAACTTAAAATCGGTACTAATTTCCGCATGCGAACTAACCGCTAACCGCTAAAAACAAATACCGAAAATTCCAATAAGAATAGTTTAAAATTATTACACTGAGATATTACAATATCATTAATTGTAATTACGGAGTAACAGTACCGCTGTCATCTTCAAATGATTCATCAGCGGGATCGAAATCGTATTCTTCTTCTGATTCGTCGTAATCATCTGATTCAGTTTCATCGAATTCGTCTTCGTCTTCATCTATTTCATCAAATTCAGCGTCTGACAATTCTTCAAAATCTTCGTCGAATTCGTCGTCAAATTCTTCATCGTTAAAATCTTCATCTAGGTCATCGATAAAAGTTGTGTTTATCATTCTTAATTTAAATTTTTGTTATATCTTAAATTTCTATAGTTGTTGCGAAATTATAAGATAATTTTGATATTGGTTTGTTTAATATACAAATCGTGTTGAAATCCGGCAGTTTTACAAATCGAGCTGCTCGAATTTTGCCCGAATTTTGAATAGCTTGAAGTGTTATTTGAAATGTTGACAGTTGGTATCTTATCGGCGGTTTTCAAATGTCGAACAATTACGAAAAGAATTCAAACTATCGGATCGAGTGAACATTTTCAACGAGTTATTTTACCATCACATAAATATCGGACGCAAGTACCGGCAACTTTTTAAAAATCCGAAAGTTTCTATTGATGCTAATGCAAAACAAAAAAGTAATATATTAGCGGAATATTTTTGTGGTAATATACCAGCGGAATAATTTATTTTTTTGCGTGAACGGTCACCTTTTTTCGTTACAAAAAATAATACCGAATTTTAATGTACAATGAGCATGTTAAAAATCAGACAATCACCAATGTAGAGACACAATGTCTTGTGTCTCTATTGTGAGTTTAATATATTCAACTACAATAGCGGCAATATATCGGCGGAATTTTTTGCGGTCATAGTTATATGTAGGTAATTTTAAGGATTAATCAAACCAGCCTTGAAACGGCGATCGGCAATAAGGTAATGAATAATCTTTAGGCTTGTGATCTTTCAGAGCTTGATTTCAAAGGGCGAAACAATATGTAGAGCGATTGACCGGCACTATTACTGATTGATCCTACGGGGTGAATTCGCGGATTATTTTTTGACTCAAACAAAAATTCTACTGATATATTACAAAAGATTCAGACAGCGGCGGCAATTATAATTGTCAATACAGCAACAAAAATTTCACCTTTTTTAGCCGCGAAAAGATTATTCAACTTATGATGAGATGTTAGTAGTGGATTTTCATATTAAAAATGTCACATGAAAAGTATTTAAAACCTTCGGTTATTCGTTCTATTAAGCGTCTTGATTTACGGGCGCAGTTTATTATCAAGGGATTTATGCATGGGTTACATGCTAGTCCGCTGCATGGATTCTCTGTTGAGTTTAGTGAGCATCGGAAATATACTCAGGGTGATGATCCTAATGATATTGATTGGCTTGTTTATGCGAAAACAGAGAAATATTATGTTAAGAAATATGAATCTGAAACGAATTTATTTGGTTATCTTGTAATTGATACGAGTCAATCGATGGGGTACACATATCGGCAAGAAATGACTAAATTTGAGTATTCGATTTGTGTAGCTGCTGCGCTTGCTTATTTAATGGTTCATCAGCAAGACCCTGTTGGTTTAGTTACTTTTGACAAAAGGATAGTCAATTCGATTAAGCCGAAAGCGAGTCGTAAGCAGCTTGGTGAAATTTTATCTGTTTTATCGAATCTTACGCCGACGGGAGAAACTGATATTTCGGCATCGGTTGCGCAACTTGCGGCGATGTTAAGGCATCAAAGTTTAGTGATGATTTTTAGTGATTTATTAGAGGACATTGAAAATGTTCTTTGGAATTTGCATCGTTTACGGCATGCTGGGCATGATGTAATTTTATTTCATGTATTGGATGAGGCGGAAACGAATTTTCCTTTTCATGGGCAAATGAATTTTGTCGATCCTGAATCAAATGAAGACATCACGGCTAATGCTGATGAGATAAGAGTTGATTATATAAAATCGTTAAATGATTTTCGTTCTCGGATAAAAAATGATTGTGCAAAGAGCCGAATTGATTATGTACAACTTGATACAAGTATTCAATTTGACAAAGCATTAATCGAATATTTATCACGCCGAAGCGGAAGACGTTAAATAATAAAAACAGTTAAATTTTCATATCGTTCCTCAATTTTGAGAATTTCGATTTTGAGAAAAAACTGGTAAAACTTTAAATTTAGGAGATTTTTATGCGTTTGATATGTATCATTCGTTGTTTTTTTGTTTTGGCCGTTGTTATTTTCTCTGCTGATTATTTTGTTACGGCTGCCGACTTAGAATTTCCAATCAAACTGCCGGAACATCCGCGTCTTTTTTTAACGAAACAGCGTGAAGCAGAAATTAAAGAACTCGTCAAAACAGACCCGTTCCTTGATCGGCAAGTGAAGGAACTTTTGAAAAAAGCGGATAAAGTGAAAAAAGACCCATTGACCGATTATCGGATTCCTGATGGTAAACGATTGCTTGGTCAAAGTCGTCGAAGTCTTGATCGGACAACCGCATTAGTTTTTGCGTACAGAATGACCGGCAACAAAGAATATGCCGAAGCCGCTATTGAGGAAATGCTTGCTGTTTGCCGGTTCAAAGATTGGAATCCGAGTCATTATCTGGACACTGCTGAAATGGCAACGGCGGTTGGTCTTGGTTACGATTGGCTTTATGAAATGATTCCCGACGAAAAACGAACAGAAATTAAAAATGCTATTGTCAAACACGCTATGAAAACGGGTCTTTCCGCTTATGAACAGGGAATTTGGTGGGTAAAAAGTAACAATAATTGGAATGAGGTCTGTAACGCCGGACTGACTATTGGTGCTTTAGCGATTGCCGACGAAGAACCGCAAATCGCAAAAAAAATTGTTACGTCTGCGGTGAAGAGTTTGTCTAATGGACTCAAAGTGTACAAACCTGAAGGTGCTTATCCTGAAGGTCCCGCGTATTGGGCTTATGGTACATCATTCACCGGTTTAATGCTTATGGCTCTTAAAGATGTTTTCAACGACGATTTCAAGTTACTGAAAACAGAAGGATTGAATATTACCGGCGATTATTATATAGGAATGATCGGACCTAATTACCGTTCCTTTAATTATGCAGATGCGGGAGACCGTGCCGATTCTTCGCCGATGATGTACGCTTTATCTCGATTTTATAATCGCAATGATTATGCTTTTTGGTTACGGAATTTTTTGGAGCGGCAAAATAGATTTTCCAGCGGCAGGTTGGCGGTGTTTCATGCTATTTGGTATAACCCGCAAGGAACTGATGTCGATTTCGCCAAAATTCCGCTTGCACAAAAATTTCGCGGGATACAGGATATTTGTACGATGCGTAACGCATGGGATAATCCGAATGCGGCGTTTCTTGGTTTCAAGGCGGGTAATAATCGTGCGAATCATGGACATCTTGATATTGGTTCATTTGTTTATGAAGTCAATGGTATTCGTTGGGCGGTTGATCTTGGTTCGGACAATTACAACATGCTCGGATATTTTGGCAAGCAACGTTGGGATTATTATCGGTTGAACAATCGAAGTCATAACACATTGGTTATTGGTAACAAAATTCAAAATCCGTTGGCGGATTGTAAAATCATTGAATTTGAACGTTTTGATGAGGGACAAATTATTGCGCGGGCGGTTGCGGATCTAGCGGCAGCATACAAGGGACAAGTCCGATCTGCCAAACGAACTGCAACGTTACACAAAGACGGTTCGGCGGAGATTGAAGACATTTTGGAAGGAGTTACCGAACCGGTTCGATGGGGCATGATGACGGCGGCAAGTCTTGAAATTAACGGCAAAACTGCAACACTTTCCCAGAACAAAAAACAAATTCAAATTGAAATCATTTCTGATGAAGTCCGGCGATTTGAAACAGATTCTGTTACACCTCCAACCGAACAGGAAAATCAGAACAAAGGTTTTTCAATGCTTACTGCTGTAGCGGCACCGAAAAACGGCAGCGTGTCTATTCGTGTTATTTTGAAACCGGTTAAATAATTATTTTTTGTAACAATAATTCTCGCACGAGAAAATTCAGTTTTTGCTGCAACAAATAAATTGAATATTAGTAATATATCAGTTGAATAATTTATTTTTTTCGGGAACGCGGTCGTCTCGACCGCATCTTTAGTTTTGTTTTTTGACAGGATTACAGGATTGATTGGATTGACAGGATTTTTAAATAATAAATTAAAAGAATCAAAACTTGAAACTATAGTGATTTGAATTTTAGAATCCGTGCTAATCTCCGCATACGAACTAACCACTAACCACTAACCACTAACCACTAACCACTAACCACTAACCACTATCCTGTAATCCTGTTTATCCTGTCAAAAAAATATTCCACTGATATATCACGATTTTTTCACAAAATTAAACTAGCCGTTGCGGCGATTTTTTGCACTGATTTTTTTTACTAATAGACATGAAACTTAAATTAACAGAATTTTCTGATTATCTCAATAAATTTGAATTTCGGACTTTGTTTAATGAGATGGGGTGGAATAATGATACGACAAAATATTCTGTCGTTGTTGATAATATTACGTTTAATATTGAAACAGTCGCAGAAAAAAGTAATTTCAAAATTCTTGTTTGCTCGCCAAGAACCGATGGGAATATTCCTGAATACTCTCAAAGAATAAAAATTGATCAGGAAATCACAAAATTTTTTCAAGAA
>JAITKS010000316.1 GCA_031278315.1 Planctomycetaceae bacterium
GTTGGAGTTGACGGATTATCCGGATCCGTTGGATTGGACGGATTATTCGGTTCCGTTGGAGTTGACGGATTGTTCGTATCCGTTGGAGCTGGTGTTTCGACACAGCCTGTGCTGAATAAACCGATTGTTGTCCAAATTAGCGTAATAGCTAAAATCTTTTTCATAATTTGCCTCATTCTTTCATTTTTTTAGTTTTGGTTTTTCTAAATGTAGTTGACGAAAATGTCTTACTCGACCGGCACAGTACCGCGTCAACTAGAGAGATTATAGAAAAAAAAAAAAACTAGTCAAGATAGGCAAGATAAAATTTTAACATAAATTAAAATTCATTTAACGATTTTAACAATTATAGTTAATAATCTGAAAAATATGATTAATAAGGCAGGTTTTGTTTTTTTGAGATTACGAAATACACGAAATAACGAAATACACGAAAATTATAAAATTACAAAATCATCTTTCTCTGTGTTCTCTGTGTCCTCTGTGGTTAATAAAAAAAATTGTAATATATTGGCGGAATAATTTATTTTTTTCGGGAACGCGGGCGTCTCGACCGCATCTTTAGTTTTGTTCTTTTGACAGGATTACAAGATTACAGGATTGACAGGATTTTTAAATAATAAATTAAAAGAATCAAAACTTGAAACCATCACTTAATTAATTAGTGATTTGAACTTAGAATCCATGATAATTTTCGCATACGAACTAACTATTATCCTGTAAATCTTGTAATCCTGTTTATCCTGTCAAAAAATTTGAAAAACAAAAAAAATCACTGAATATATTACACACATTTTTACTGACTTAACGGATGTTTGTCATTTTGAGTGCGGCGTCGCCATGAATCTAATATGTTCATTGTTTTACATAATAACGAAGCAGCGCGCTCTTTCGTTACAGCCTCCGTATAACAACGTAACTCCGGTGCATTGCCCGAAGGTCTCAAATGAACAATGTCACCATCGCCTAACACGACCCGAATACCATCCGTTAAATCATACGTTACTAACTCGCCTAAACTCGCAAAAACTAATTGTAACGTCTCCGGTGAACTTGCCAGCTCGTCTATTTCTCGTTGCGCTAACTCCGTTGGGAAATTTCTTAATCTGTCACTCATCACAACTCGCCGCGGTAAATGATTCATAACCCCAGATAACGACGCCCCAATCGATCTCGCAAAACATAACGCCGCAATATGAACAATCGCCGGGTCTCTAGTCGGTAACGCATCAAATTTCCGCTCCGACGCGTCTTCGTCAAGAAACATCGATGTTGCTGTCAGAAATCCGCCATTCGCCTCATAACCTACGACCCGCTTGTACCCCTGCTTAACAGCATTTCGCATCCCCTCAATTACATACGGTGAACCAATTTTCGTCCTTATAATTTTTCCAAACCAACCCGATAACTCAATCGCCGAACTCGAACTAACAGGCGTAACTACACAATCCGCCAACAAAAAACGAGACGTTATAATTCCCGCAATATCACCGCGTATCCACTCACCATGTTCGTCGAAAATTAGAGGTCTGTCAGCGTCGCCGTCCGTTGATAAAATTGCATCAAACGGCGGAATATCAGAATTACCTTGATTCGCCCAGTTTTTCGCCAATATCAAATCTTCTTCTCTAACCGCTTCCGTATCAACCGGAATAAATTTATCACTTCGACCAATTCTAGTTACCGCTGCACCTAATTTAGTATAAAGCTCGACCAGCAAATCACGCCCGACAGAAGAATGCTCGTAAAAACCAATTCGGCAACCGCTCAAAATATTTTTTGGGAATGCACGAATAAATCGGCCGATATAATTTTCCTTTGCTTCGTCATTGTCAGATTGTGTTTTCGGAGCTTCATTAAAATCCCGCAAAGCCGCAGATTTATCAAAAAGATCATTTGGAATATTTACAACTTCTTGACGAATAGCATTTTCATCCTGTTTCAATATTTCACCATCTGCCAGATTAAACTTGATACCATTGCGGTCATCAGCAATATGACTTCCCGTAACCATAATAGACGGAATTTTTTCACGTTGTCCGTATAGTGCCACTGCCGGAGTTGAAATTGTCTTGCAGTCGATAGGAATCAATCCGAAATGATCTATTGCATGCCGCACGGCTCGCGCTATTCTAGGTGAACTCATTCGTAGATCATAAGCTACAGCAACACGATCAAAGGTCTGATTTTTTTTGACTGCGAATTGAAGAAATCCAATCGTGTAAGCAAAACATACCATATCGGTCATTTTATCAACACTGCCGCGGATTCCGCTCGTACCGAATCGCACATTACTGCTCGACATCATCGAATTAATATTGAGTTCCATAGTAATTTTTTTCTCGTTACCCCGAAGGGATAAAATTGTGAATACCGAAATGCTACCGCTAATTAAATTGAATATAATATCCAAATTTTGTAACAGTTCAGTTTTTATTATTAAACGAACTAATACACTAAAATCAAATTGTCAAAAATAATTTTTACAGCAAAAATTCTTTTACTGCAAAATGCCGAAATTTAAAATTTTGTGTATCCAGTAACCGTAATACAAAAATTTAATCTGTGATACCATCAGCTGTCAATGATAGTTATTTTGTCGTCTTCTTCATTATAATCGAATATAGTTTTTTGCCGCGGGAATAACATACAACATACGGCACCCGCAAAATATAATCCGGTCAAAGGTATTGCCATCATTAACATACTTCCTGGATCGCCGGGCGTTAATACCAATGATATCGCGAAAATAACAAATATCGATATTCTCCAACGCATGAAATATTGCTTGTATGAAAAAATTCCTATCCTCTCCAACACAAACATCACAACCGGTAATTGAAAACTCAATCCGAATCCAATCGGTAACATAAATGCAAACCCTATCCACTCACTTATTCTTAAATCTGGTTCTATATTCATCCACGCATTAAATTCAAACAAGAAATTCAACACCAATTGAAACACACAAAAGAATGCAAATAACACTCCGCTTATAAATAACAACACACTAACCGGTACAAAATAATAAACATACCGTTTCTCATGCGGATAAAGTCCCGCCGCGACAAAAGACCAAATATGTATCGAAATAAACGGTAACGCTAACACAAATCCTGTTACCGCCGATACCTTAATATAAATACTAAACGCCTCATAAGGACTAAAAGACCGCGTTTGAGATATTGCCGATGACTTCTTTAGAAGTAATATCCGAATAGGTTTTTCTTCAAGCTGAATCGAATCATAACTGAAACCGGCATCCTCACGTTTCTTGCTTTGTACCGATTTTTGTTCCGATAAATTATCAACATCTTCAAGTGAAATTGAATCACTCGCTTTTGCTGACTTCCGATTCTTTTGCTGATTTAAAATCCGCTCAAGTTCCCCCACGAAAATATAACGCTCTTCCGGTACAAAACTGTCTTTCAATATTGCATTAACGATTTCAGGTTGATAACCTTCTGCCGCAAGTGCCATTTTGTCAGATTCCATCCGCCGTTGAGATTGAAGTTTGTGATAATCATCAAGCGACTTCTGAACTGGTATCTGAATATAATTTACAATATCAAAACCAACATAAAATCCTAATATTGTGCAGACAACTACCCAACAAAGCGAATAAATTATACATTTCCGCAGTTCTTCTATATGCTCGCCGATACTCATTGAACTGTCGGCAAAAAGATTATCATCTTTCATTCTTTTTCCTAATTTTCCTCTTGTTATTCCAATGTTTTTTAAGGTTTAATTTGCTCATTCTTTAGTTTTCGACAAACTCTGCCTGATTACCTGTAATAAAGCGTGTCTTGTTGAATCGGTATTGATTCGGCATTGAATCGGCTTGATCACAGGGTTACAAAGAGTGAGCTTTGTGAAAATTTAAAACTGTTCTCAATTGAATTTTTGATTCAAGCCGCCTGCTTACTTATCGGAAAACCGGCTTTTTAATGAATAGCCTTTATATTACGAAATTCATAATTCGATACGTATATATTACATGGTTTATATTACATGTTAAAGTCAACATGCCGTTGTAAAATATGTAAAATATGTAATATATCAGTGAGTGAATATTTGTTTTTATTTTTTACTCGAAAATATTTATCTCTAAATCAGAAATAATGAAAATAAAAATTACACAAATTTGCAAAAATATTCTACTGATATTTTACCCGTAATTTAATTCTGTAACGTTATATCACTTTGATATAATTTAATCAACAGACTCGTCAAACAACATCTAGGAAATTCTGTCAACTTCAATTGTTTTAGAGTAATTGAAAATTTTGCGATATACCAATTACACTTTTAAATTCGTTTTTTAGTAATATATCCGTGGATTATTTTTTTTATTAACCACAGAGGACACAGAGAAAAAAGATTTTATAATTTTAAATTTTAGGTAATATATCAGGCGGAATTTTTGTTTTTCAATTTTTTTGGGGTTATGAATTTTACAACTAAACTTAAAACCTTTGAGAAATTTCACAGATATATTATAAAATGAAGAAAAATACCAACAGAAAAATTTTGATTTAATCACTTGGTTTATCATTTCAAAATAAACAATAACATGAATATTGATATTTCTATTTTCAACAATCAGGAACTTTTTACCGCTGCGAATAATTTTTTCTTGCAGTTGGGTATAACGTTAAATTCCAATACGGCAATGCCGTTGCCCGC
>JAITKS010000324.1 GCA_031278315.1 Planctomycetaceae bacterium
CTTAAGCATGGTAATTATTTGAACCCAAATTTCGAGATCATCTTCATTAAGCATTTCGAAAATAATATCTTTTATCATCCGACGGTTATGAGTTTGCCCAAGAAAATATAACGCAACAATTTGTTTGTACTTCTTGTTACTTTTAATAAGTTTAAGCAACGGATTGTATGTATCGTTAATTTCACGCAACCCGATTCCCCAAAGCGCAACATAAATTTCAATGACGTCATCACTGTCAAGCAGTTGATCAAAATTCATTTTATTCGCAGCAATATTGGTTGCGATTTCGAGAATTTTATGAATTGTTTTCGGTCGAAATTCAGCGGTTTGTAATCCCGTCCATGTCCCGATAGAGCGAACAATAGATGAAAATCGTTCAAGATTATTTTCGAGAATAATTTTGATAATGTAACAAAATCCTTCAATAGAACATTCATCACACGCTTCAACAATTGTTTGACGTAAACCTTCTTGTAACTTCGCCGCCAGCAGTAAATCACCAACCCATTTATGAGCGTCGGCTTTTCGGCTGATAAGGATTCCGTGAATGATTTCTTTGGTCAATATTCCGGTATTATTATCATCGTAAATAATTTCTTTGATACGATTCGTAACAAATTCGTCATTTTCGTCAAGATCGAGAGCAATCATATTTTGTATCAAACTAGACATTGTAATGTTACGCCAAATATTCAATGTAAACATATCTTGACCTTGTGTATCAAAATAATTTTTATGCGATGTCTTAATGTAAACATTGAGATACGTTTCAAGACTCAATCCCATGACCGTTAATCTGAAAAAAGCGTTAATCAGGTCTAACCCTTTTTCAAAATAAAGAACAGTTTCTTTTTTTGTACGAAAAGAACGTCTGTCCCATCCGCATGGGTAAGTTGCAATTGGAATTCGATTCCAGAGTTTTTCAAAACGTTTTACATTATCTTTGCCGAAAAAAAACGGAATCAATTCAGCACGATTACCAGAAAAAACTTCGTCGAGTTGTGTTTTTCCGTTTAATAACAACCATTCAAATTTTTTGTTATTCTTGATACTTCTATAACGACGATTTTTATTTAGTAACGTATCAATAAACAGTTCCGCAATTTCCCGATTTTCCTTTTTGAGTTTCGGAATAGAATTTTTCAATTCGTTGAGACGGGCTTCAAATTTTTCTTCAAGAGTCATCGTTTTTTCCTTTCTGAAAAAATGTTAGTGTGTTTCAATCAAAATTGATCGAAATCAATAAGTAAGTACTTGTAACATATCCGCCGAATTTTCAAATGCGGATTTCTATACACCAACAAATAGTTAGTGCCGTTTTAAAATATAATAAAAACTAATATTATTGCAACAATAATACAAACGAAATCAATACACTAAATGACAATAGATAACTCCCTCAAACTAATTTTAAGAGTAACACCGGCGTCTCGTCTGCACAGTTTTTGCACAAAAAACGCTTAAAAACGCTTAAAAACACCTATATACGGACGGTATGCAGTCAAGACGGCTGCATTCTTTATAAGAATAAATTTTTACATGATTTTTTTAGAACTTCCCTTTATTGCTTTCATTCTACAACCGATTTTTTGTCCCGAAAAAGCAACCGATAACAGAATAATTTTATTTTTCCAATCATAAAATCATCAACATAAAATCATCAATCATCAATTACCATGAACGTCCGGCTAACATGGTTAATCTTATGAATGTCAATGTATTTCCGTTGGCAAACGAAATGATCTCGTCAAGATTAGTGAGTTCGTTATCGCCGCAAAAAACGCGGAATAATCCGTATTCAAACGCTAGCAAAGCCGCTTCAATTGCTTTATCAGGGTCTTGTTTTTTGTCGTTATATTTGGCATCGAAACCAACTTTGCCCGTTTCCGCAACAATTTCAAGATCAATCTCCTCGCTTGGATTATCGTTATTGTTGCGGTTATAACTAGTCAGATATTTTGTCCAATCTCCTTTGTCATCTTTCCGGTTGAACGCTTCAACACGATCACGGACAATTTTTGTAATCAGTTGACGTAAAGTTTGAACAGTTTGAGGAATCTCAATTGCCTGTTTTTCAACAACAGGTTTTCGTTTCCCAATCTGCTTAATTTGTACAAAAAGTTGAATCATCTTTTTTGAAATGGTTCATAAAAAATATGGATTTGATATCGCCCCAAAAACTTTATCAGTGGAATATTTTAAACATGTAAAATGAATACAGAAAATCACAGAAATGTCGAAAGGGGGATGTCTCTATACATGTCGTATTATGAAATTCAGTGATAAAAATGTTATTTATTAAAAAGCCTGATTTCCGATTTAGGTAAGTATGCAACTCAAACCAAAATGTAACTAACTATTCAGCAGTGTTACCATCTCCGACTCTTATTAACCGCAGAAAACACCGTGAATAAAATTTTATAATATATCAGTGAAATATTACAAAATTATCAAACAAGATATCCTCTGAAATCATCAAGAGATTCGCAATCCAACGCCTGTTGAAACAATGAATCAAGCGATATTAAATCCATATATGAGTTAATACTATTCTGAATATCACGCGGAACAGGAACATTAAATCGCTTGCTAAGGCATTTAATAACAAGTTCTTTAGTTTTTGTACAAGCACCTCGCTCGATACCCCGCTCGAGACCTCGCTCGATACCCCGTTCGAGACCTTGCTCTATACCTTGCTCTATACCTTGTTTGAGACCTCGCTCAATACCTTGTTCTATACCTTGTTTGATACCTCGCTCGATACCTTGTTCTATACCTCTCTCGATACCTTGTTTTATGAATACATCTGCTGTTGTTTCTATCATTTTTTTTACCTCCTTTGGGTCTTTTATGATTAATGAATAAACGGTTTGGATTTTTTCGAGTTCTTTTCCTTTTGGTAATTGACAATTAGCCAAAATATATCGTAGAACTCTATCAAACCAACCTCTTACACGAATATCGTCTTGTGCTTCGGCTATGATTTTGAAAATGTTCTCAAAATTTTCTGGTAAAGTTCCGTCAATTTGGCAACGAAATACTTGCATGAATGCCTTGACTATAGGCATACCTCGATTGAGTTGCTCATCTGTTAGAGAACTCACATCAATTATAAGTATTTTAACGTATAATATATTTTTATCAAATCCGAAAGGAATATCAATTAGGTCGGAAATGTTTTTGTAATTCCATGGTGTTTTGCCGTTATACAATATAACAATTAACGGATACGGTAATCGCGTCTGCGAGAATGAAAACTTCTTTTTGTATTTAGCTTCATATTCATTTATGAATTGCCGAAAGCTGAGTACTATCAATTCAAGCACTCGCAGACTCATAATCGGATCGGGTGTTGATTGATGTTCAAAAATAAGTGTAACCTGCAAAGATTGATCTTCGTCAGATTCAGATTTTGATTCTGATTTTGATTCAGATTTACATTTTGCTAAAAAATGTAAGTCTCCTATTCGTTCTTGGAGATTTTTATCGATATGATTTGTTTGGCAATTTTGCAGATGAGAGAAATCTATTACTTGAGCTATGTTAGGGTCAAGATAATTCTCAAAGAAATTACCGGACACATCCAAATCGGCAAATATCGAGCGAAAAAGTAAATCGTGAGGATGAGTTAAATCCTGATTATTTTGATTAG
>JAITKS010000429.1 GCA_031278315.1 Planctomycetaceae bacterium
TCGAGCATTGGCGGGTATTCGCCGAATTTGTTTTTGTATAGTTCTAGTGCTTGTTCTAATTCGTTTATTTTCATTCTTACGGTTGTAACTCTTGTAGTTGCGATAACTCTGAAAGCGGCGGCAGTAATTAGAGTTGCTAAAATTCCTATAATCGCAATGACAACCAAAAGCTCTACTAACGTAAAACCGCTTTTACGAGTTCTCTTACAATTACAAAGATTAACTTTCATTTTATCCGCAACAGTTAAAAATCGTGCTGATAAATAATTTTCGTTACAATAATTTTCTTTTACAAAATACATTTTTTATCTCCTTCTAAATTAAAATTTATTTTTAATATTTCAGCCGATTCAATCTAAAACTGAAATAACAAAAGTGAACTTCTCTACAAAACATTGCATAAAAATTTATAGTTAGGAAAAACGCAGTTGTCTCTGTCTGCATATTTAGGCGTGTTTTTTTTTGTTCAAATTGTGTGTGAATTGTGCCGGCGTGACAGCTGTGTTTTTTTCCTGAAATTAGCCGGCGTTGTTGTGATGAGTTCTTACTTTGTTTTCTTTTATTCGATCAAGCACCTCCGCCGCTGCCGGACAAATTCGTAATCAACGAAATTAACGGCAGGAATAGCGAAATTACAATAAATCCAACCATTCCTCCAAGAAACATAACTAGTAACGGTTCAATAATACTCATCAAAGCGTTTGTAGCTGCTTCGACTTCTTGGTCATAGGTGTCAGCGATTTTATAAAGCATAGTATCCAATTCACCGGTTTCTTCGCCTACATCGACCATGTTTACGACCATGTCGTCTAATATCCTTCCGTTCAATTTCATTAGATAAACACCTGCCCCTACACCGGGCATAAAAAAAGTTGAATACGCTAAAGCGCCAAAATGAAACGGCGGTTTCGCATACATTTTCATTGGATTAGCAATCGTATCACCGTCTCGAATTGCTTCTAAAATCCGTTGATACATTAGCTCGAAAACGGCATTGTTGCTTGTTTCTTTCGTGATATGCAACGCTTCCAAAATTGGTACGCCGCTAGTTACTAGCGTTCCTAAAGTACGTGTTGTTCTTGCGACAGTTGTTTTCTCGATTAGTGTCCCGAAGACGGGCAATTTCAACAAGAAAAGATGCCATCCGAATCTGCCGTACTCAAATCCTGTTGTTAATTTCACCATCAACCAAATAGTAAACGGAATCAATGGAATCAAATAGAAAAAGTTTACGACAAATTGTGAAATTGCGATTAATAGCAGTGTCATACCTGGTAATTTCAAACCGAATTCTGTAAAAATTGTCTCAAATTTCGGCACGATAAAATACATGATGAACGCTAAAATTCCTACCGCAAATAAGACAACACAAATTGGATACGTCAACGCTGATTTTACTCTTGTTTTTAACGCTTCCGACCTTTCGAGAAACTCGGCTAAACGCTGTAAGATAGTTTCTAAAGCGCCTCCTGCTTCGCCTGCTTTGATCATATTTACGAACAATCTGTTAAATGCTTTCGGTGCTTTCGCCATTGCCTCCGATAAACTTGAGCCGCTTTCTATTTCGTTGGTAACGTCGATAAGCGCATTTTTAAGCGGTCCAGGTTTCGCTTGAGACATCAAAATATTTAGACTCCTCAAAATAGGCAGTCCGGCATCTTGTAATATCGACAATTGCCGTGTAAATATCGCTAACTGTTTCGACTTAACTCCGCCAAAAGTACGCGTTTTGCCGACACCGCCTGCCTTGCTGGATGTCGCTTTACGCTCCTTGTAAATGGAGATTTTCGTCACTTGATAACGCATGTGACGTATCGTTGCCAATGCTTCCTCTTCGGTTGCTGCATCGATAATATCGTTTATCTCATTACCTTTCTGGTCTATTGCTTCAAACTTAAACTGCGGCATTTTATTTACCTCGCTATTAGTTAGTGGATAGTGGTTAGTGAATAGTGATTAGTGGTTAGTGAATAGTGGTTAGTTTGCATGCGGAAATTAGTATCGATTTTATAAGTTCGTATCATTAATCACTTGACACTATTATTCCGAATTATTCCGATTGCTTTTTAGGGTGATTCTAGTTTTATGCGTGAACGGTCACCTTTTTCGTTACAAAAAAGGACTAAACGAAAATTTTTGTTGAGACACAATGTCTTTGGTCTCTATTGAGAGTTTACTATATTGTAACCGTTTTCTTTTCTATTAAGGTAACTTCTAAAAACTAATGTTAGGAGGAACGCAGGCGTCTCGCCTGCACTTTTTTGTACACAAAACGTCTAAAGATACGGTCGAGACGACCGCGTTCCTTCTAACAATAAATTTTTACATTTATGTTTTTAGAAATTCATTATTGTCTATTTTAAAAATCGTCATCTGGTAATTTTTTTATTTGGTTTAGCGTAAACACTGGTCCTTCTTTGCACACGTAAACAGGTCCGCAATTACATCTTCCGCATTTTCCGATTCCGCATTTCATTCTGTTTTCTAAGCTTGTGTAAATAAAATTTTCGTCCATTCCCGCTTCCGCAAGAACCGGTAACGAAAATTTTATCATTATCGGCGGACCAACAACAAGAGCAGCAGCATTCTTTGCGTCAAATTTTGCTTCCTTTAGAATATTCGGAACGAAACCGATTTTACCTTTCCAATCTTTTGTCTCACCGCCGGGATCGACAGTTTGTAAGACATCAACATTTTTGAAATCTTGCCATTTTTCTAAATCGTTCCTGAATACTAAATCTCCAACAGTTCTTGCACCGTAAACGATAGTTATTTTTCCGTATTTCTCCCTATTTTCCAGCACGTACCAAATTGCACAACGTATCGGCGGCATAGCAATACCGCCTCCTACAAATACTAAATCTTTTCCTTCCCATTCATCTGTAGGATAAGCATTCCCATACGCACCGCGAAAACCAATAGTATCACCCGATACAACTTTCCACATTGCTTCGGTAACTCGGCCTGTTTTGCGAAAACAAAATTCAATATATTCTTTCCAATTTGAACTGGAACAAATATTAAAAGTCGATTCACCATAGCCGAACACACTGTATAAACCAAATTGACCAACATTAAAAGAAAACTTATCACGCTTCGATTCATCCTTAAAACGAATCTTAACCGACTTAACATCAACCGTATGTTGTGTTACGTCGATTACTTCCATCATATCTGGTTTGTAAATATTACTATTAATATTACTATTATTAATATCTGTCATGTTCGTTGATTGTTATTATTGTTACAATAACGGGTATATGTTCGATGTATCTGAAATAAAGCTCTGAAAGACCGCAAGACCAAAATTATAATCTTATTACTGTGCCGTTCAGGGCGGCTTTAACGAATAACTATTTTAAAACAAATCCGAAATTTCAAGTACGAATTGTATATCACTACAATGCCGTCTCAATATCGCCGGAAACGAAAGGGCAAAATTATACCATCTAAAAAGGTATAACGTGTAGTAGGGGGGGGGAAAGGAATATAACAAAAGAGAAAAGAAGAATGTCTCAACAACATCTTTAAGTGTTTTTTTCGACAAGATTACAGAATTACAGAATCGATAGGATTCTTAAATAATAAATTAAAAGAATCGTAAAGAATCGTAATATGTCAACTGATTCCGTGTTTTTCGTAATCTTAATAAAACAAAAAATTCACCGATATATCAATTACACTTTAAAATTCGTTTTTTAGTAATATATCAGTGGAATATTTTTTTTATTAACCACAGAGAACACAGAGAAATCAGATTTTGTAATTTTAGATTTTAAATTTAAGTGAATTACTAAAAAATATT
>JAITKS010000127.1 GCA_031278315.1 Planctomycetaceae bacterium
AATCAAAACTTGAAACCATCAATTAGTTGTTAGTGATTCGAACTTATAATCTGTGCTAATTTCCGCATGTGAACTAACCACTAACTACTAACCGTTATTTAGCTTTCTCTTCTACGATATCAAGTATGCGGCTTAGCAGGTTTTGTGATTCTTTTGATTCTGTTTCACTTGCATTGTATCTGTCATAGAGATTTTGTACTTGTTTTCCCCGCAACAAAATTCCATGTTTTTTTATACTCGATTCAAAAAATTGCGCCGCTTGCTGCCTTATAGATATCGGTAAAGATGAATCAGCTGCAATATCATAAATTATTAATTGCATATTCGCCGATCTGATTTCCGCCGCAATTTCTAATCCCTCAACTATGTGCTGAAATCCATGAACTACCCGCGATACAAACTCCTCTAAATTCTCATAATGATAAATTTTTTGTCCGCTGTCCGCCGCAATAATCGATCGCTTTATCCAGCTCAACGACTTTTTCGCTTGCTCTGACCTTATCACAGCAGGAACAATTACCGTACTGGTCTTTTTTAATAAATCCGATTCTATAAATTGAGCTGTTTCATCACTTGCCGGTCTCGGATAAAATAAGGAAAGCGAATTACTAAACGGTGCCGATAATGCTAACCGATCTGCCTTTTGCATCAATTGAAACTCCATCACCGACGGATTACCCGCAAACGTTTTCGGTTTCTTTTGCGGCTCACTGCGAAAAACTGCAACAGGAATATTATACGTACGATTGTCCTTCCGTAATAATCTAACTAATTCAGCAACCTCTCGACTATTATAATCAGAATCGACAGCGATAAATTCAACATCGGGCGATTCCGCCGCAAGTATAAATCCTTTTCTAAATGTTGTTGCAATTTCACTCGAATAACCAAGCGGAATAAAATAACCCGCCAACCGCGTCCCTTCCGATAATTTCGGATGCAACAAAACAATACTTTTTCGACCCTCCGCCCGCGAAAACCAAATAAGCGTATCCGTAACTATACTCGAACCCTGATACGCTAATTGAGGATTAAGTTGCATAATAGTTTCCAAAGCCGCAAAACGTAATCGCCGATCAGATGCCCCAACAGCACGAATAAGCGGATGTATTTGAACGCCTGAATCGCTAATAAAAGATTGAACATCACCAACATGCCGCCAAGCTGTTGCTGCTACTCGTGCAACTTCAAAATGCTCTTCCGAAATTGCGTCAGTTATAATTCGGTTAAGCTGATCAAGCGAAAGCGAAGCCGCAACTCGAATCAAACCTGTCGATTCTAAATCGAGCGGATTGTCAAGCCCGTTCATAAAAGAAATATAATCGAACAATGCCGCAGCATAAAATTGTTTGATATTATCGAAATTACTATCATGTTCATCTGCGGTCTCATAAGCTAATTTCGCATATCTATACGCTAACAGACGATACGCATCCGGCAATTTCAACTGAATATACTCCGCCGATAATTTTTTTTCGTTCCAATTCCACAATTTGATATAACCGTTTTCGTCTGCTCTTAAATGTCGATTTTGCGAGTAATAATCGCGTCCGCGTTTGTAAAGAGCGTTTACAGAGTTCTTCTGAATATCGTTACGAATATTATTTTTCTGCGATACACCCGCACCTGATTTCGACAAAATAATTTCGTATGCAATATTTTTTATTTCGGCAGATACTCCGGCTTTTTTTGAAAACGCTATCGGATACAAAAGAAAAATCTCATCTTGTGAAATTACAGTATTCAATCCGCGAATTGCGTTTTTCAGTAATATCGGATTATCGCTGTTGAGTGAAACCGCAAGAGATTCTTTAACATCGCCGCCAATTGATAATAATGCCGTAAGTATTTCATCCGCTTGAGTAGAATTGTTGACCGTTGAGAGCTTTGATAATAATTGAACGACAGAAATATGCCCGCCCTGCCAAATTGTTTGAAACGTTTTAAGTGATTCCGGCAAAATAATAGACGGAGTGAAATTATCTAAACTTAATCTTTCGTCATCCAATTTGCGCTTGTCGAATTTGATTGTAAGATTATTGACAGCTTTAGCAATAACTTCCGGATCATGCCAATACTTTTTTGATTCGTTTAGAATTAGATTGACTGTTTGTTCACCTTGCGGCGCAAGTTTACGGCTTGTATAGATTTGAATCAGACGTTTCATTCCGATTTCATTTACTATTTCAGCACATTCAGCGGGTGTAATTTTTGTATCAAGAAATTTTTTCAAGTAATGCCGAGTTAAAGCAGCTCGACCCGTTGAAATTAAAAGATCGATAGCTTTCATTAAATCGATTGGTTTCTTTGGCGAATTAATGATAGCAATTTTTTCGGCAGCAGTGAGATCATCGCGTAAAAATTTTTCTGCTCCTTTTCTTATAAATTCGGTTGAATTTAAACCTGTCCCGTTCCATCCGCCGTTACCTCCGTTTCTTACTTGAGGTATTTCGGCGTCGTCTTTGAACGAATCGAGTATAGTATTACCGAGTCGATCTTCAATATCGAAACATTCTGCCGATGTAGGATTGAGATAAGAAAGAAGTTCACGTAATTTAATTGAAGCTTCAATTTTATTTTTTTCACGCAAGATAGCGGCAGCTTGCATGAGTTCGATTGGAGTAATTCTTTTGCGAAAAACTTCGGCTGGAGTCGTGTTGAGCGCGTCGTTTGTCGATGATAACGCCCATTTGAGTGTTTCTTCAGCTTTCGACAAAACAGCAATTTTTTCTGCCGGCGTGAAAGCAAAATTATCTTCAGTGCCGAATCCGGCAGCAGGTTCGGCAAATGTCAGATTTTTTGTAACAATAATAAAAGTAAACAAGCAAAACAAAAAAAATGTGTGTCTAAAACTCTGTAGAGTCCGATAATATAGATTCATAAAAATAAACCTATCAAGGAATTTATCAAAATTTGTTACTAAATTTTTAAGAGTTGATATGTTGAAATTTTTCATAGTAAATTTGTAATGTTTCAGTAGAATAATTGTTTTTCAAATTTTTTTTGGGTTATGAATTTGAAAATTTAAGTAAAAATAAGGTTGACAAAAATAAACACATAATCATCGAAAAAAATGTATCTGTTTATTTAAACACAAATACACGAAATTTCACAAAATACAAATTTATCTACAAAACCTTTTCGTGCTTTTCTTGCTTTTCGTGTGATTTCTTGTGATTCGTGTTGAAAAAAAATCAAACACAAAAATGTCAAAATAAACATTTACGAAAATATCCGCCGATATATTATCGAAATTAAGGTCGAAATTAAGGTTCTGTTTTTTTATCGTTACAGACTATTTCCATCATCCAGCGGTTTAGTTCTTGTAAGATTGATTGTGATAAATTATTACTTGGTTTGCTGTTATTTTCTGTGTTTGATTTATATTCTCTGACTGTTAATTTAAATCCGGCAGAATAAATTAAATCGAGTTTTCTTGATAAGGAATTTGAATCGATATTTTTATTCGAATTTTCTACTCCTATAAAAACCGAAAGAATTCTAGCCTTACTTAAATGACAAAAAACTTTATCGGTTTCCGGCATGACAGCGTTTAACGCTGCTACGCCTGCAAAATATTCGGGATACAATAGTGCAATTCGTAAAGCCATTGTTCCGCCGTTTCCTTCTCCGACAATAAAAATTCGATTCTGTGCGATATTACAGCTATTTTTAGCAACAATAATTGAATCGAAAATATTGCGTTCTGCTTCGGTAATTCCGTCATTATCAAAAAACCAATCATATAATATTTTTTTTCGATTTGTTCTTTGTATTAGAGTTGTAATGCTGAAATCGTCCCAATCTTCGGCAGGACTGAATTTTGTGTCTGTTGAAATTGGCGTTATAACAGTTTTACCTCGCGGGGCAACTGCAACGTAGTTTCTCAAACTGATTTGCGGCATTATACGTACGATCTGACGTTCATCATTTTGTGAATCGTGTAACCACACCAAAAGCGGATACGAATAACCAGATTCATAATGAACTGGAGCAACTAAAATATGAGAAGGTACAGATTCCGCAGATTCGCCGGTTGAAGTCTCGACAGTACAAGACTTAACACCAAAATTAAGCTCAAGATCAAGTTTTGGCTCTACTGATTCTATTGATTCTACTGATTCTATTGATTCTACGGCGGCATAATAGTTATCAGTCGATACATTTGTATTGGTTTGTTTGAGTGTCAACATAATGAAATCGGTTTGGTAATTGTCATAAGACAGGAACAATCGTATGATAAGGAACGTCCTATACAAATCGAAATTATCTCACTAAAGAGACAACTCGACTTTTTTGAGGACAAACAAGACACTTGAAATTTCTCGTAATCGGTAAAAGTTGAAATATAGCCGATTTTGTGCTTTTATGTCAATACGAATTTTTTGTGAATCACATTATACCACATTTATCCAAATTGTGTATTTTATCACAAATAGTGATTTTTCCTATTAACCACACAAAACACAGAGAAAGAAAATTAAAGATATAAGGAAATTTTGACAGGATATTTCGCATTATTTTTTTGACAGAATTACAGGATAAATAGGATTGCGGTTAGTTCGTGATTTATTTTTTAAACACGAAATATCACGAAAAGGAGATTGTTTATAATTTTCGTGTTTTTCGTGTTTTAAAAATTTTTAAACGAAAATGTCAAAATAATTGAAAAAAATTCTCTGATATGTTACTAGCATCATTACTAGCATTTTAATATTGTTACATTACTTGTTTCGTCAAGTGTCCATGAGATTTTTTCATCCCACGATAATTCTTTCGATTGAGGACGACGATCAAAAATAATAAGATAAGTCGGTGCCGAAATATCAATCTTGTCCCGATACTCTTGGATTTGTTCAAGACCCTCTTTCAAAACAGTACCGGGCGAATCGTAATAATAAATAATTTTCACCTCAATAATATAAATCTTGCCCGCATATTCTACCGCTAAATCCATACGGCCTCGACCAGCAGCATATTCACGATCAATTTGTCCGCCGCCATTGAGAACTCGCTGAAGAAAAGCCGTCAGTAAAAGATGAGGAAACGCCTCCGTATAATCGGCTTTTTGCTCCCATATCTCGGAATTACGCCGCCAAAACTTTTGAAATTCACGTAATAAATTGTCCATGTCAAGCTCGCCGTTAGATTTTTGCCATCGCCAAGTTGCAGGAGGAGGAAGAGAATCATGATAACGTGAATTAAGATAACGCGTAAAAATCTCTTCATAAACAGGATTCGCAATAGTAAATCCTAAGTTTGTATTCCAAGTTATTAACCCTAAATCCATTGTCAATTCTACATCGGGATCCATTCGACCAAGAGGATGATTGCTGCCCGAAATAATCGTTTGAATAACAGATTTCACCCCCTGCTCACGAAGCCTCGCCCCCAAAGAATCAAGATGAGTTTCACGAGCTTCAATCATCTGCTCTCGAGCTTGTTGAATAAGTTTCAATGTCACAGTTTCATTGCTTTCATTATCCAAAATACGAAGCGTTGCACGCTTAAACAATGAATTTACAATCCAAGGCTGCCCGCCGGATTGTTCATAGACGTAATCAAGAGCTTTCTGCGTAATTTTTTGTCCGGTTTCCTCTGTTCGCTGAACAAATAATTTAACAACGTCGTCTTTCGTAAAATTAGACAACATCGCCGAATCCTCCTTGATATTAAACGGCGAACCCGGATTAATCGGTTGTCCATCTTTGGCTTTGATAAGATAGTCTTTCAAATCACGCATTCCAACCAATGCAATAGAAATCGGAAATTTACCTACTCCTCGACCCGCAAACCCGCC
>JAITKS010000226.1 GCA_031278315.1 Planctomycetaceae bacterium
CTTGTTATTATCAGCATTATCAGCCGAATAATTGAATAAAGATGCATCTTTATTATCGTTCATAAAAAATTAGTAAATTAATTGTCAATGTTAATTTTTTAATAAGAAAATTATTGTGATGGTTACAATTGTAACCGTTCACGGAAATTTTGTAAAATATCAGTGTCAGCGGAATATTTATTTTAATATTTTTGTGTTTATTAATTTTTGATTTTTGATTTCGGTTTCGAGTTGTTTCAGTTCTTCCATATCTTGTTTGTCGGTTTGTGCGAGTTCGTATTTTTTGGGTTATGAATTTTAAGGATTAATCCTGACACCCTTTCAGGACTGATTTGAAATTCAGGGCTGTTGTGAAATCATTAAATTTTATTCTTCTTGCAATCAATGGAAAAGAAAACAGTTACTATATTTTAGTTGAATATCTTAAACTCTCAATAGAGATACAAGGCGTTGTGTCTTTACTGTTCGATTTTATTTTTTGTAACAATTCAATAATGTTACCAACTCCATTTTTTTGCGGATTGCCGAAATTTAATTATTGTTTAGCAATAATTCTTTAATTTGTTTTTTTCGTAATTCTTCTGTTTCGATTTGTATTTGTTTTTGATTTTTTATAATGCTGCGCAGTATATCAATTATTTCGTTGTAACTTTCCATTGAAATCATGTTATCTCTGATTGTTGTCATTTTTTTCAGGATTATATCGATTTGATCGATAGCGAATTTTCGTTTTTGTATTGCTTCTTGGCGAGTTGGTTTATCCCGTATTGTCAGAGTTTTGTCGAAAATATTTATTAGACGGTCTAATTCGGGGAAGTCGCGCTCGATCAAACTTGTTATCGGCGAAATAATACCTATATCAATTCGTGATTCTGATTCCGAATTAAAAATTTTATTATTTATCATTTCACGCCGAATTGTTTTAAATGTGTCAACTATAGTTCTTAATTCGTAAACTTCTTTCTGTGTATCTCTCAACGCACGGGAAATATTGTATTGACCTAACACGGCTTGTTCTTTTGAAATCGTGCCGAGTAATTCTTTCTTTTTTGAATCTAATTCGTTTTGTTTTTCTTCTTTTTCTTCTTCCGGTGTATTGTCTGGAATTTTCATTTCCTCGACCATTTTTACCAACGAATCTTCAGGCTTTAGCGGATAATTTTCAGTATTGATCAAACGTTTTGTTATTTCGACTTCACCAATCAGAGTTTCAAAATGTTGACGTAACGAAATTTCTCTTGTTTCGAGTATCAATTTCAATTGCTCCGGTGTTACGATTTCTAATTCCCACGATTGCCCTAATCCGATCTGATTCGTTTTCGGTAAATCAAGATTAAATTTATCCATTGCCTCAATTCGTAACGATAATTTATCACCTGCTGTCAAGTTTAATTTTTCCGCATTAAATTCGGTATTAAGATTGAAAAGAGTTTGTGCATTACCAATTCCTTCTATTTCAGTTGTACCGTCTGTTGTTCTTTCGGCTGATTCTGATTCTGCTGCAGCGTCAGATTCAGAATTTGTATTTTCAGTTGAATTTTTTAGTTCGTCTGAATTATCTGCCCAATCAAATATAGTGAATTGCATTGGAATTTTCGGCGTAAGATTCGGCGTAAGATTTTTGTGAAAATTGAAATTGTCAGATTTAATGTTACTGCTATTATTACTGTTATTATTACTATTATTTTTATCTTCTATTTGTTTCGGCTGGTGATAAATTTTGTAACGGTAAATCACATTTGCGATCCCGTTATCATCTGTAATTTCACCGATAGTTGGTAATGTTGCATTCGGCGTAATGACATTACCTATTCCGTCGAACCGAGCGGTAACAGTCGGCGGCTGATCTTTTAGTATATTTAATTCGAATCTTATCGATTGTTTATTTTTTAAGTTATCAATATCTTGAAATACGAATCCGATTTTTGTATCGCTGCGTAAATTTTCAATATTATATTCGAGTTTTGTGAAAGCCGATTCGATTTTTTCTTCCCGTATAGTAACCGGTTCATTGTTATTCACGATAATTTTAGCGTTTAGCAGCGGTTTACTCGAAGTTAGCACGAGTTCAATCGATGTACCGTCTGGAATAACGGTTCTTATACTTGGCTTAATAGTTCGTTCTGTTCTTTGCATGTAATCTGGGAATTTTTGTAACAATTTTGCGTCCGCTAAAACAGGCGGCGGGACTACTTCAATTTTCAGACCGTCAATAATAGAATCGGCGGCGTTAATTCTTAAATTAACTGTTTCGAGCATTTCGGCGAATGTATAAGAAAAAATTCGCCAATCAGTTTTATCAATTGTATCGATACGGAATTGGTCAATTAAAATTATACGGTATCCGCTTTCTTCAGACCCAATACGTAAACGAATAGTATCAGGTACAAGCGGCATAGTTGTATCTGCCCGAACTAACATTGTGAACGAATCGCCGCGTCTTATACGTATATATCCGTCTGTGAATCCGTCGGCGGTAATCCGCGACCGCCGCGGCCATTCTTGATTTGATAACAGTAAATTACGTGAAAACCAGATTTCCGCTGTATCAGAATATTTCACACAAAGAAATATCGTTGCTATTAAAACTAGAATCAAACAGAATAATCGAAATATAAGTTGACCTGAACGAAAAAATTTGCGTACATTAATTCCGCGTAACTTCTCGGACGCCGTGAGTAAAACTTCTTGTAGAAATTCAGGTGCAACTTCATTAGGATCATGTTTTATCCCGCTGATTTCAACTACCGTAACTAATGATTCATTCAACTCAGGCACGTACCGCTCGAACAAGTAAGCAAGCTGCCCGCTTTTGATATTCACTAAAAAACGCCGAAAAAGATACTTCCATAAAACATAAAACACCGTAAGAATCATTACAACTAATGCCGATACCCGTAATGGTAATGCGAATTGAAAAAAACGATCAAGCAGAAAGTCCGCACAAAGCAGTAAAAAAATATAAAAAAACGTTACGATAATACCATCAAAAAAAATATAAAATCGTAATATACGTCTTAACGCACGTAAATTGCGATTTATTATTTCTGATAACGAAAATTGATTTCGATTACTGGACATCTTATTATTTTATTCAGATCCGTTACAAAAAATAAAACTGAAATATAAAGACACAATACATTGCGTCTCTACAGAAATTTTTTTCGTTTATTACATTTTTCGTTACAACGGATTTATTCTGACGTTTCGTTATTTGTCAGATTTATTGCGTAATTTTTTACTTCTTGCAGGTCTAATTTTCCGGTTCCGAGAGTTGGAATTGAATCAACTTTATAAAAATTTGTTATTGACGGAATCCATAAATTTGGTATTCCGGATAGTTGTAATTTTTTACATATTTCTTGCGGTGTAATTTTTACATTTTCGCGTAGTAATACGATAATACGTTCACCTCTTGCTTCGTCTGGAACGGCGGTTACGGCGGTAGAAATTTCGGCTTGTTCTAATTCTTGTTCGTTTTTTGTTTCATTTATTATTTTTTCGATTTCTTCTTCAATCAAAGAGTGCGGAACCATTTCACCTCCGATTTTTGAAATTCGGCTTAAGCGTCCTGTTATCCAAATGAATCCGTCTTTATCTATTTTTGCGATATCACCTGTTGAGTACCAACCATTTTTTAGTACGGCGTCGGTTTTTTCTTTTTCTTTAAAGTATCCTTTCATCACCGTTGGACCTTTAATTTGCAACATTCCTACAGTATCGACAGGTAAAATTTCGTCAGTTTCGGGGTTTGTTATTCTTGCTTCGAGATTAGAAAACGGTCGTCCGATAGTTCCTTCACGTAACCAATTTTTGTAATCTTTGCGCCGTGTTTTTGGTACATTTGTTGACACGACGGGCGATAATTCTGTTGTGCCGTAGCCTTCAACGGGTCGATGTCCAAACTTTTGTTCCCATTGATCAGTTAGTTCGATTGATAATTTTTCAGCACCTCCGACAACAGTATTTACGGTTGCGAAATCTTCGGGTTCGCAGCGTCTTAAATATCCGCGTAGAAAAGTCGGTGTTGTTGGAAATAATGTACATTTGAATTGTCTTGCCATTTCGCCGACTTTTTTATAATCCAGCGGATTAAAATGATAAACACCGATTAAATTTGTTAATGCCGGCAGCCAAAATGTTGTTGAATAACCGTAAGCGTGAAACAACGGTAATGAACCAAGTATCGGTTCTTTTTCAGTTAGAAGTAAATGTTCGACAAATGCGTGTACATTTTCGGCGATAGCATTGTGTGAAATCATTGAGCCTTTGGGAGTACCAGTCGAACCGGATGTAAAAATTATCGTTATGAGATCATCGGAATTGACTTGTGTTAATCCAAGTGCGATTTCGAGAATACTAATCGGAGTAATATATGCATCGGCCCATGCGGTAAGTTTATCGAGCAATGTAATTTTTGCGGGCAGTTCTTCCATTAGAACCAGATCGGCATTTAGTTTCAAATTTGGAAAGCGTTCTAGTATTTTTTTACTTGTAACGATATGTTTAATTTCAGCTTTATCGATACAATCGTTCAATAGACCTGCGCTAAAAGTATAGTTTAAATTGACTGTAGTCCGACGGTCAAGAGTGAGACCGAGATTAGCAATTATTCCGTAAACTGACGACGGCATAAGTATGCCTACATTAGTTTCAGTTTTGCTCAATATACGATGAAATATACGCCGTAAAATAAGCGTTCTCAAAAGTGTTTGTGAACCGGTTAATGATACTCCGGTTGAATCGGCAAATTTAATATCATTTCTGCTATGGCGGCATTTACGTAAAAATTGACGAATAGGAATAAGTAATTTACTCATTATGTATTGAATGGAAATTTGTTAATAGGATTGAAAAGTTGTTAATTGAATTGAAAAGGTAAAAGGTAATAGGTAATATACGTATCGTACTATGAATTTAAGCGGTTCAAAAGTTATTTATCAAAAAAACCTGCTTATTGATTGTTAAGCAGGTGAATCAAATTGACATTAAATTATGAACAGTTTATTGTGAGCAGCCGTTTATAATATTTGTTTTCCGATATGTAATTAGTCAGTGTGAATTGAAAGTTCAAGTGAGAGCGGTTTGAAATTCTATCTTATAAATTTACAAAAACAATAACCGCAACTTACGCCGGACAAGCAGTCAGCTCGAACCAAGAATTAAAATCTATACTTTCCAAAAACATTAATGAAAAATATCTGGTGTAATATATACTATTCATACTTGAAAATTCGGTATTTGTTTTAAACAAAACCAGCCCTGAAAGGGCGGCCGGATATTGAGACTCATAACCAATGTAATGGAAACGGAACAATAATGTTGTTAATAATTGTTGTCGTTATTTTTTACCGCCCATTCTGGGTGATTTTATTTTATGCGTTAATGAATTGCTATTTGTCGTTTTTTGTCGGATTCTTCACAATATCTGTTAATGGCGGATTTATTTCTTACCGCCCTTTCAGGGCTGCCCGATTTGGAGGAGGGCTTTTACCCGCCCCGATGTGGCGGGTTATAATCCGATCGCCCTTTCAGGGCTGGTTTTGTTTAAAACAAATACCGAATTTTCAAGTATGAATAGTATATATCAGTGGAATAATT
>JAITKS010000231.1 GCA_031278315.1 Planctomycetaceae bacterium
AATACACAATCTGAAACACAGTAAATAGGGACAGGAATTTCTTAAAATAAAACGTAATAAACGTAATATATCAGTGAAATATTTATTTTTAGAAATTCCCTGAATCTGAAAATCTAAAAATTACGTAATTCTTTCGGGGGTAATGTAAAAAACAAATATTTGTTACAAAAATATCTAATAAAATTTTCTAATGAATATTTACACCAACCAAAAATTAAAGCGAGATAAGTTTAAAATTTTCAGAATGAACAAATTAGAATAATTGATTCATTTTATCCACAAGTTGACTCAAATTACATGAAAAAAATTTAACGGATAATTCGTGAAAATTAGTGGACAAAAAGAATTTTTAGAAATTGCTTTATGCGATTTTTGTAACATTTTCTTTTTCTGGTATTGGTAAAATTGTTTCTTGTCCGTAAACTACTGCTTCTGTTATTCGATACGTTACACCATTTGGTAAATCCGGTAACTCATACATTATGTCCAGCATTATTTCTTCAACGATTGATCTTAAACCTCTTGCACCTGAATTTTTTTCTAGTGCTTTTTGAGCAATTGCCCGTAATGCTGCATCTGTAAATTCGACATCCGAGTCTTCCATTTGAAATAAACGTTTGTACTGTTTTACAATTGCATTTTTTGGTTCACTCATAACACGAATCAACGCAGCTTCATCTAATTGTTCTAGTGTAGATATAACGGGTAAACGTCCTACCAATTCAGGAATTAGACCAAAATGATGAATATCTTCCGATGTTACATTACCCCAATAATTTGATTTTTCTTCTCTTTGTGTATCTACAGCCGGGTTTGTAAAACCAATAGTTCTTTTTCCCAATCTTTGTCCAACGATTTCTTCCAAACCGACAAAAGTTCCGCCGCAAATAAACAAAATATTAGTTGTGTCAACGGGAATATAATGCTGCTCTGGATGTTTTCGTCCGCCTTGCGGCGGGACATTTGTTATTGTTCCTTCCAGCATTTTCAGGAGAGATTGCTGGACACCTTCACCAGAGACGTCCCGCGTTATTGAAATGTTTTGCGAAGTTTTACCGATTTTGTCGATTTCATCAATATAAATTATTCCGCGTTGTGCTAGTTCAACATCGAAATCTACGGCGTGCAGTAATTTCAGAATTAAATTTTCAACGTCTTCACCAACATATCCGGCTTCTGTCAATGTTGTTGCATCGCCGATTGCAAACGGGACATCTAAAATTTTTGCCAACGTTTGAGCTAATAAAGTCTTTCCCGAACCGGTTGGTCCTATTAACATTACATTTGATTTATCTAAAACAACATCATGTCCTTCATCTTTGTTAATAAGTCTTTTGTAATGATTATGAACAGCAACGGAAAGCACTTTTTTCGCATGTTCCTGTCCTACAACATACTCGTTAAGACGATTTACGATTTCACGCGGAGACGGCACCATCGCCAGAGGTTTCGAATTAGAACCCGCATGCTTACGGCGTTCTTGTGTCAGAATAGTTTGACAAAGATCAATACATTCGCCGCAAATGTAAACATCACCAGGTCCTTCAACTAGCGGTCCTACATCCCTGTAACTTTTATGGCAAAAAGAGCAAAACGCATTTTTTCTAGCCGCGCCGCCTTTACCCGATGAGGTGTTGTCATTACGCCCAGAGGACATGTGGTAATTACCTTTCGTTTTCGTGGTTACAATATATTAGTCAAGTAAGAGATTTCGTCAACTTTCTTACTCCGTCCGATTTATTACGCCGCAAATTACTCGTTATATCTGACACAATAAAACGTAATAAATCAAATCAAATCAAATCGTCAATTATATTCAAACATCGACATTTACAATTATCTAAAGCGAAACATTTGTAATGCCGTCTTACAACAATTATTGTCATCTATATTTCAAAAAACATAACCGAATTTAATATAATTCAAATTCAAATATGTCTGAATTTCATATTACAATTCGTGCATGTTAATAGTTCAATATCAAAACAAAACAATATTACGTTGTAATTATATTTGTTGTTTGAAAAATTTTTTCAACTGCTTAAACTTTAATTCAGCGGTATTGTTTGTTTATCTATTTGAAAGCAGACTTTAACGAATCACTCGATTCTATTTCAAAAAAATTTATGAGAGTTATCGTTATCATTCTCTACATTATCGTCATTTATTATTTTTTATTTTCATTCAATCTTGTGAACTTCGTTTTGTTCTTTCATTTGTTTTGTTTCCGTTTCAATATATTCTGCTTGACCGTTTTTATTGTTACAAACGTTACTATGTCCTATAACCTGCGTATCCTGTAAAGCAGAATTATCAATCGTATGAAGTAACAAAGAAAAAGCGTCTTTATTTTTTGACGATAATTGTGAAATTCGTTTTTCTTTGTTTTTAATTTCATCTTTGATAAGTTCAGAAAACTGCTCTTTAATTATTCGGAATTCTACATCAGATAATTTGCCTTTGTCGTTTAATTCCTGAAAATAATTAAGTGCTTTACTGATGTCGGATTCATGTTGTAACGAATTGTCTCGAAATATACCCAGTATATAAATGAAACACACCGTTATAATCATTAAAATTATGGTATAAATCAGACACTGAATTATCGGATTAAATAATATATTAAACATGTTTAGTTAAATCGGCATATTAAATTAAAGTTGTAAAAAGAACGGCATTATTTAACGATTGTTATTTACGTTTTCAAATTCTCGATGTTCTTAATATTGCCGTATAAAATTTTATTTCGAGGTAATATATCAGTAGAATATTTGTTTTTCAACTGTTTAAGTTATGAATTTGAAAACCGACATAATTTTCTTAACAAACAACAAAAATTCAAGTTTGAGTAGTATGGGGAGAGTATTCTTGTTTATTCGAAATTTTCTTGAATGATGAGTTGCGGTTCTATAATGAAATCAATCGAACTGAATTATAACGATTATAACTATCGCCCCGAGTTAGCTGCATATTCGACATAATCGAAACATTCAGATTTTTTCCAATTAGATCAAAGATCAAACAACTTAAAAACGAATCAAACAGTTCGATATCAAAATCAAATAGTTGTCCGTTTTAATTTGACAATTCATCCTACCGCATATAAGTGCCGTACTATGACAATCGCGATATAAATACGTAAAAGCCTGTTTTCCAATAGTTCAGACAACAGACAACTCGAACCGAAACTTAAAATGCAAGCGGTTTAAAATGGAAAAATGGTTTCCAATCTAATCTACTTACCAACATTATTTTCTTATGAATAAAATTTTGTTTTTAATATTTTTTGAAATTTTGTTTTTATTGAATGTCAATTTTAATAGTGAAATTGTTTTTTCACAGAATAGCAACACAATAGTTTATGTCAAAGATCGGTCGTTTTCAATTCCGTTTCAGATTCGTAATGATAATATGATCGATAAAATCGAAGAAGTTGAATTGCTCGTTTCAAAAGATTACGGAGTACGTTGGTACTCTGTCGGACGTAAACCGATTGATGCCCGATTCTTTTTATTCGAAACAGATACAGACGGCGAATATTGGTTTTCATTTAGAACCATTACAGCCTCCGGTATGGTGAAACGTTCCTTAAACAATTCGCCTCAAATTCGTGTTCGTGTTGACACGTCAATATTGAATGCAACACAAAATGTTAACGGCTCAATTGATTCCGCACAAAAAATACGGCATTCAAAAAATCAAAACGTAACAAACACAATTTCTAACTCGCCTAAACAAATTATCGAAGGTGCTATTCAACCGCCGAAACCAATTACATTCTACAAAGAACAAGAAAAAAAAATCGCACAATCAAATAACAAAAATAAAATTAATGTTACAAATAATCAGTCAACTCCAAACGAAATTAAAACCGAACAACTCAATTTGTCATTCAACGAAAAAAATAATCTGAAAAATAACGATGAGCAAAAAGATCAAAATGATCAAAATGATCAAAATGATCAAAAAAGTCTGTTTACCGAATTACCTTTTCCGATTTTGCCGGATGAGAAATTGATAATGGTCGGAAGTAAAAATGATGATTTAAAATCTGATATAAATGAAAAAAATAATGAGCCGAATAAAATAAGTAAAACAGAACGAAAAGCTCTAATTCTAAAAAGATTATTTGACGATTTCGCGGCATTATTCAAAGAATATAATGAAACTGAAAATGAAGTGAATACAATAAACACTATAAATCAAAGCAATAATCGTAACTCAAATAATGACGTCGTTGCAAACGGCAATTCTACAACTAATTCTATAACTAATTCTGTTAATTCTGTTACGGTTGCGAATTTGTCTGAAGAGCCGTCTGCTGTTACGGTAGAAAATGCGGGCAAGATTGCAAGAAATTATGAGTCGGTCAATGTTAAACATGATTCAGATAATATACAAAATCAAAATCAAATACAAAATCAAAATCGGCAAGAGAGTATAAATCACAAATCAGGTAAAGTGCGGATTGCGGCAGTAACAATGAATGTCGCAACGGAGCAACATCAGATAATTGTCAAATGGGATTCATCCGATTTATCTGCAACAGGTAATCTGGCAGATATACTACGCGGAGAATCTTCAACCGGACCTTGGCAGCCAATAGCAATCGGTCTCCCGAACAATGGCGAATATTGGTGGTACTTTTCACCGGAAGACAAAAAGCCGTTCTATCTTATGATTAGAACACGAAACGCTATCGATATTATTGGCGAAGACATTACTCAAGCACCAATTACAGTGAAATAAAGATAGTGATTAGTGATTAATGATTAGTAGTGATTAGTGATTTGTAAGCGGATATTTTATTGGAATCTTTTTGTGAAATTTTTGTAATTTTTTAATATATCAGTGGAAGTTCTCAAAGGTTTCAAGTTTATTTTTCACCGATTTTATTTTTACTTAATTTTAATAGTTATTTTTCCTTTGTTATCATGTAAGCTGTTGGCGGCATCGTTTATTTTGAATAGTAGTAATCCTGATTTTGTTGGTTGCCATGTTGTATTTGAACCAATTGTTTTATATTCGAGCGGCAAAAAATTATAATTACTTGCATTGAGAAAATTCGGCATTTGTAAATTTATATCGGGAATTATCATTGCCTGTAGTTTTCCGATTGGCATTTTTTGATTGTATTTAATCGTAATTCCATCTGGTTCAGACCGCCAAGTATCAGGTTTTTCAGCAAGTTGAAATTTTCCGCTTGCTGTTAATTTGTATTGTTTTCCTGCTTCTAATTTTAATCCGCTGTTTTGCCAGCCTCGATCGGCATGAATAATTGTGTCGGGAAACAAATTATCTGTACTATTTTTCGTTACATTATTTGATAATGGACTAAAATCAATTTCAGCACGGTTAAAATCATAATCGTAACAAATATTCTTCTTGAAGTCATTCCAATCGGCTTCAAGTTGTAATAGAGCTGTCGAAATATCAACTTTATTTTCACGAGCGATAAGCATGATAAAACGTTTTGCAAAATCAATATTCGAATCTGTCAATTTAAATACGAGTTTACGAAATGCTTTACAATAGCGCCGATGATGTTCGCAAAACATTACAAAGCTCCAGCACATTTCATACAATTCAATTTGCTCATGGGCGGTTTTTTTGTCTAAAGTCAATAAATGACTCAATTCGCTGATATTAATTTTTTGAGTTGTCTCTTTAGTTTTATTTTTGTCATTATTATTTTTGTCATTATTTTCGATGATTTTCTTAACAGTCTCAATTCTGCCTAAATTCGGTACTGATTTTGAATCAGTTGGAAACCAACCTAATTTCAACTTGCCGTTTTCTAATTTATGAGTTGCTAACATTTCTGCTATACCTTCGCAATACCAAATCGGCATACTTGTACCAAACGCATAAAACATAAACGCATGAACTCCCTCGTGCATAAATAAATGACGTTGATAATAACCGCTTTTCTGACGTCTCACCCAAATTTGATTTTGAAACGAATAACCATAACGCAAATCTATTCCATTATTGATAATGCCGTGCTTACTGAATTTACTTAAATCATCAATCAAAAAAGCTCGAACATGAAATTTATCATATTTAGCGAGTTCGACTTCAAAATATGCGCATAATTCTGATACCAACAAATCAAAAATTTGGGGTAAACGATCAACTTCGGTATTCGATTTAATATCGGTGTAAAACGTGATATGTTTTCCTTCGAGTTTACGAATACCGGATTCATTAAGAAACGCATTCGGCAATTTTTCGAGTTGTTTCCACTTACTTCGCATTTGCCGCCCGGCATTTTCAGCGTCGGAAATTTTTCCTATTTCGAAATCTATAAACGAGTCGGCGGCTGTCATGTAATTTATCGTTACAAAAAAAGAAATAAACGACAGTACAAAAATTTTTTTCGTATAAAAATTCATATCACATCAAGAATTGATTTGTTACATTTTAGGGTGAACAGGCAACGATAAGTGAAATTTCAAGTGAGCAATTTACAATTTTTTTTATAAGACGGCGGCTTTCCAAAGGAAGTCGTATAATTGTTTTAATAAAATAAAACGTCCGGTTAGAAAATCGACAAGGTTTGATGAAAAAAGTGTTTTATCTGGTTTTCGGCTTCCTAATACTGCAATTGATTTGCTTTGATACCATCTATCAATTGTATCAGGATAATTCGATGGAATGCGGCGTTTGTACGTATCGGACTCTAATTTTAGACTTTTGCTTTTTTGTATTGGTTCTATGATTTCACGAAAATGATCGGGGTTCTCATCGATCAATTCTCGAAATCTGCGCATTGTTGCTGCTGATGCTGAGTACATACCCATTCCGAACATATAGTTGTTTTCGTCAAATTGAAAAAAATATGTTGGTGTCATTGTCCAAGTTTCTACATTTCGTTTGAAAGCGAACCAAATTCTTGGGCGATAAGGTAATTTATTTGTTGAAAATCGCGTATCTCTATAAATTCGTGAAATAACGCGATTCAACGACGTTACAACTAAAGGATCGAGGTGTGAAATTGCCGGTAATATTGCCCGCACGAGATTTTTCATTGGTTCAGAAACAAAATTAATATATTGTTCTCGATTTGCATAAAACCAATTCCGGTTGTTGTTACAATTCAAATCGTGAAAAAATTTGATACTAGATTGAGAAAATCCTTTAAACGATAAATTGTCATCTGAATTTACTTTTTTTGTCATTTTTTTTTATAGTATTTTCCAAAAATTTTAATTTAAATTTCTTTTTGTTTTTATATTTTTAGATATTAGATAATTGTGTAAATTGTGTGTATTTTTGATTGGTATGCAGAAGTACATTTAATTCAAATAAATTAAAAAACGTTGAAAATAATTTTCAAGATTTTTGAGTGTACAATAAATATTACAATCTGCTAAATTACAATCTTACAATCTGTTAAATTACAAATTGTTAAATGGTTATTAATAGTTTTACGTTCCATAAAAAAATTTTGTGAGTAATAAATAAAAGTATAAACAAGGCGAAAAATTTATCACTGTTAAACACATTGTCAATAGACCGCGAAAAAAAACTTAAAAACTTGTAAATTTGTAAAATAATTTTTTTCTGTACGATAATGTCTGCGGTATGTGTTGACAAGTTATAAGACAAATCGATAATTGACACCAAAATTTTATTGTCAGTACAATTAAACGTTAATTATTTTTGAACTATTTTTGAACTATTTTTTAAACTATTTTCAATTTGAATTTTTGGTTTGAATCGTCTGTTTGCCTATCAAAAAAATAGGTTTTGTTAAATTTACATTCGTCCTACCGAAATTCATAGTACAAATTTTTTTATATTATGAAAAATCTAAATTTTATGTTGTCAATGCCGCTGTCTCTTTTCACGCTGCTTTTATGTATTTCATGGCAAACCGCTTTTGCTGATAATACAGAAAAATTTATAGATAAAATTGTTTTAAGCTTTTACGTGTCGCCTGAAGGTAACGATTCTAATGCGGGCACAAAAGAAAAACCTTTTCAAACAATTACTAAAGCACAAGAAGCCCTTCGTAACACTAAAACTGAAAAAGAAGGAGATAAAGAAGTTCATCTGCTGCCTGGAACTTATATCTTGACTAAACCGCTGCGATTCACTCCAGAAGACGGAGGAACAATTGATAAAGCTTATCATCAAGTATTTTACGAAGGTCACGATGCAGTAATCAGCGGCGGTAAACGTATTTCAGGATTTGTTCCAACTGAAAATAATTGCGTCGTAACAGATTTACCTGAAGTTAAAACCGGTCTCTGGACTTTTCGTGATCTCTACGTTAATAATGTTCGCGCAGTCCGTGCTAGATTTCCTAACACGGGTTTTTTACGCATAAATAAAACCGGTCAAGATAAACGGACTCACTTCTTTTTTCAACCCAAAGAATTAAAACCTGTTCCTGATCTCGATCTCGTCGAACTCGTTTTCCTACACGATTGGTCAATTACACGAACTCCTGTCCTGTCTATCGATACAGAAAAAAATAAATTGACCGTTCCATTACAAATAGGCGGCGATTCCAACTGGGGAAACATTGATCACTTTGAACCTAATGCCCGCTACTTTCTCGAAAATTCTAAATCCTACCTTGATACACCCGGCGAATGGTTTTTAGATCAGAAAGAAGGAAAACTTTATTACAAACTCAAAGAAGGTGAAACAGCTGACAATATCAACGTAATAGCTCCTGTTGCATCACAGTTGATTATAATCGAAGGAACAAAAACTCGGCATGTAACAAATTTACATTTCTATAACCTGAAATTTGAACATTCTGCTTTTAATGAGAAATCAGAGAAAACATATTGGGGAAGTCAAGCCGCTAAATTCTGTGAACCTGTTCGTAGAAGCTCGCCAAATGATAAAGGAAAAATGTTTGACTATCATTTTGTAGATTCAGCACCAGCTGCAATTCAATGGGATTTCGCATCAAATTGCACTATGGATCAATGCTCTTTCAGCCGTTTGGGTGAAAATGGACTTTGGATCGGAAAATCATGTTACGCTAACTTGATTCTAAACTGTTCATTTGAAGATATCGGTGCCAATGCGGTAATGATTGGAACTCATAACGGAAATAATACAGCAAAATGTAATGTGATTTCTTTTAGTAGAATAACTAAACCAGCTCAAACACTTTACGGTGCAGTGGGAATTTGGATCGGTTTAACAGAAAATTCAACAGTCGATCGCTGCTCGATTTACGATACACCTTATACAGGAATTTCTCTTGGTTGGTCATGGAATGACTCACGGACTGCCGCTAAAGAAAACATGGTTCTTGGTTGCCATTTACACCATTGTATGTTGATACTTTCTGACGGCGGCGCAATTTACACTCTCGGACGACAACCCGGCTCTCGACTCGGATTCAATAACATTCACGATATCCCAAAAAACAACGGACGCGCCGAAAGTAACGGAATGTTCCTCGATGAAGGCTCTACCGATTTTACTATCGATTACAATCTCATAGTTGATACTTTTCAACCGCCGATACGTTTCCATCGCGCAGGAAAAAATTTAGTAGAAAATAACTTTTTCGCACAAAATAACGAAAAACCAGACTTGATAACTTACAACAATACTCCCAAAGAAAATATCACTCTAAAACAAAACAAAAAAGAAAATAAAGACAAAATAATTGAAATGTTTCTCAACACCATTAAAAACAAAATTTTTGATTACCGCACAAGATAACATATTAGACTTTTGCTTCAACAATAAAATAATAAAATTTAGTTTTTTTGTTACAATAAATAATCTGAAATTTAAAGACACACGGCAAAAACACAAAGCATTGTGTCTCTACGTTACGGCATAAGCTAACTATCAAGAAGTCCCGCAGGGACGACGCGATTATTTTCAGATTTTACCCATTCTCATATCTCAATAAAGTGTCATCCCTGCGGGACTTGGATAAGTTATAGACGTGTGATCCATAAGCTAAAGCATACGGTTAATAAAGTTTTTTGGTGAATAGTCCCTAGCGGGACTTGGATAAGTTATAGACGTGTGATCCGTAAGCTAAAGCATACGGTTAATAAAGTGTCGTCCCTGCGGGACTTCTTGATTGGCAGCTCCTTTATTATCATACCCCGAAGGGGGTATTTCCAATGTAGCCGTGCGTGGTGTACTCACCACACACGGAATCAAATGGACAAATTATCCCGCCAAAATCAAATGGACAAATTATCACAAAATTTAAAAATACAAAATCATATTTCTCTGTGTTCTCTGTGTCCTCTGTGGTTAATAAAAACAAAATAAGATTAGAGCGTATGCGATACGCCCATTTCGTGTTTAAAAATTACAAAAAAATTGAAAAACAATTATTCCACTGATATATTACTATTTTTCAAACGTAATGTATAAGCGGAATTTTTGTTTTTCAATTTTTTTAGAAAGTATAAATAAAATGCAACAATTATTAATCTATTACTCGGCGGTTATATTGTTTGCCGGCGGATATTTCTTTTCTGTATCTTCCGCCGCTTGCGATACTTTGGATTGGATAGAAGTAAGCACTTGCAAAACTCATTTTGTTAAAAAAAAGACAAATAAACCTGTAGTCTTTTGGGGTGCAAATTACGATCACGATACGAAAATGCGATTGATAGACGATTATTGGATAAATGAATGGAATACAGTTGTCAAAGATTTCGACGAAATGAAAAACTTGGGATTGAATATTGTTCGTATCCATCTGCAACTCGGACGATTTATGGATTCTCCTTCGCAAGCCAATAGACAATCATTAAATCAATTATCCAAATTAATTCATGCTGCGGAGAAGCGAGGGATATATCTTTATGTTACGGGATTGGCATGTTACAAGAAATCAAACATTCCTGATTGGTATGATACTTTGAACGAAACAGAACGTTGGGCAGTTCAAGCGGCATTCTGGAAACATGTTGCAAGAGTTTGTAAATCGAGTCCTGCTGTTTTTTGCTACGATCTAATGAACGAGCCATTGGTACCAAACGAACAAACCGGCGGCTGGCTGACACCAAATGGACTTGAAAATCTGTTTTATGTGCAAAAAATTACACGAAATCCAAACGGACGAAAGCCGCATGTCATTGCAAAAGCTTGGATCGATTGTTTAGTTAAAGCAATTCGTTCTGTAGATCAGCGTCATTTGATTACGGTTGGAGTTATTCCATGGGCGATTGTGCAGGCGAATGCTAAACCGTTATTTTATGATCCGGTTGTTGCCGAGAACCTAGATTTCGTAAGTGTACATTTTTATCCAGAGAGTCAAAAAATTGACAAAGCACTTAAATCGCTCAAAGTTTACGCAATAGGAAAACCTATAATCATTGCCGAGATATTTCCAATGAAATGCAGTATCAAGGAAATGGATCATTTCATCGACTGCTCCCGATCTATCGCACAAGGATTTATTAGTTTTTATTGGGGTAAAACCATTGAGGAATATACTCAAATTCAATCTCCAACAATAAGCGAGAGTTTAATGAAAGAATGGCTGAATTATCTCAAATCAAAAAGAGAAAATTAGTGGACTGACCGCTATATTTACCTTTGTCTTAATTGATTTATTAGATTTACGATTCGATAGTCAGTGTCGAATTGGCATTTTTCGATTAGTAATTTTCTTGTATGCGGATCATTCGATATTGATAAACGAGCGGCGGCGTTGTAACGGATTTCATCGTTTGGGTCATTTAATAATTCTATCAACCAAGTATTGATTAATATTCCGTGTGTTTCTGATAATTGTGTAATTATCTCTTTGCGTACTGCTGAATTACGATGATAAAGTTTGTATGCCAAGCTTAAATGTTGTTCGGTGAAGCCGTCTCTTGCTATAAGTACGCGTCTTGATTCTAAAACATAATTGCTGTTAGGGTGTTGCAGAAGTCTCATAAGTTGTACAGTTGATAAAGACGGTATGCGGCTAAAATTTATTTTACTCAATTCATTTGTTAGAAAATAATTTGTTTCATCATTTATATTAGAATAATCATTTATATTTGACGAGCGGTCAGACGGTTGCTGTCTTGTCAATGAATTTGTGTTAGTAGAATTATTTGTCGATTTGTGTTCATCGATTGTTGTTGTTGTTTGATCGGATGAATTTCTATTATGCGGATTATGTTTGCTTGCGATTTTATCTTGTCCTTTATCAATTTCCGGTAACAGGGGGAATATATTATTCGCTTCGTTATTATAGTTATGGTTTGTAGATAGGTCAGATAACAAATTTGGATTCGTCAGATTTTCATTTGGGTAGGAATTGTGCGAATTCGATCTGTGATTTATTGGCGAAGCCGAATTATTAACCGGATCAGAATTGTAATTGTTTGACGAATTATTATCGGCGATATAATTTTCGGTATAGAGATTATCTAATGAATTTTTGCCGTTTAGTATTGTTTGTTTGAATGGTTTTCCATTTGCTGTGAATAATTCGTTATTGAAGCTGTTTGAGCGGTATCGTGCGATTGTTTTTGACGACGACGGCTGCAAAGTTCCGTTTTGTTCTCTGCCTTGTTGTAGAGTTGGTTCAACGATTGCTTGAATTCTTTCGCAATTTAAGGTTACGAGTTGTAGTTCGTATGAGCGTCCGTCTGATTTAATGTTTAGCAGGTCGGTAATAATTTTTTGGACTAATTGATGTACGGCATTTTTAGCGACAGGTTTAAAGTTTGGTATTTGATGAAGTATTGCGTTGGTTAATTCCAGATAAATTTTGTTACGTTTTTTTTCATCGTGCATTTTGGGGAGTTTATTAAGTTCTTCGACAATTGCATCTTGGCAGGCGAAAAAGATTTTTTCACGATCTGATCGTAATCCGTTGAGTAATTCGATTAATCCGGCAGTTTCAAGACTTCGTAATATTTCAACTAATCTATCGATTTCATTATCTTCGCATGACATTAGTTGAGCAGCGTAATCGGCGGCGAGGTCCCGTTGATTTTGCGCAACGAAAAGTGCCATTGCAATTGCCAGTAAGATTGCTATAGGAATTATCAATCCCCACACAGACATAAAAAAATTACCGGAAATAATGCGAATAAAATTTCCAATTTGTACAAAAAAATCGCCAAGAATTTCAAATGGCAAAGTAATTAGTCTTACAAATTTTTTCATCGGCAGATATATCTCTATCTTGTTATAAATTGGTTCTTTTGTTAATTTCTAAAAACCTAATGTAAAGATTTATTGTTAGAAGGAACGCGGCCGTCTCGACCGCATATATAGGTATTTTTTATACAAAAAAGTGTAGATATTTTTTTTACAAAAAAGTGCAGGCGAGACGCCTGCGTTCCTCCTTTTATACCAATTACACTTTAAATTTTACACTTTAAATTTTTGCACTTTAAAATTTTGCACTTTAAATTTTACACTTTAAAATTCGTTTTTTATTTTTTGTAATTTTTTTGGGGGCGAAAGTACACAGTTACAAACCATTTTATTATGGGATATTATTTGTTATTCAATTAACCATACACGTTTGATTTTCGTAGAGCCATTGTCTTGTGAAGTATCTGTCGCAAAAGTTTTTTGATTTTGGGTTTTCCGATTTTTTGTTTCTGTTGAAATCGTTATCGTTATCGTTGTAAGTATCTGTTTCGTCTCGTCCTATAATTAGTACGGTGTCTCCTGATTCAGCTTCGGATAAAGCCCATGCGATAGCTTCGGCGCGATTGGGCATAACTTGAACTTCTTCCGAGTTAGTAAATCCTTTTCCTACTTCGCAAATAGCGGCGATAGTTTTTGGGTCGAGATTGTTTGAGGCTGAAGTCAGAATAATTGAATTTGCGAGCGAGCTTATAGTTTTACCGAGTTGAATTCTTTTTGCGGGATCGTGATATTCTGCGGCGGCGAATACGCAAATTAGTTTACCTGTAGTGATCTCTTTTGCCGTTTTCATAATTGCGGTAAGAGAATCGTTAGTTCGTGCGGAATCGATAAATACGTTGAAAGGTTGACCGCATTCGATTCTTTCCATTCGTGCGGGGACGCTTTCAACTCGTTCTATTCCGCGTGCAACAACTTTTATATCGATTTCAAATCCGATACCTAATGCGGTTGCAATCATACAATTATATATATGTTCGTCACCGATAATTTTTGTACAGAATGGAACAGCGGTTGTTCCTGCGGTAACAAGAAAAGTTTGTTCGTTTGGAAAACGCTCAACAAGTGTTGCGTTGACTTCCGCTTGATTATGAATTCCAATAGAGAGCAGCGGATGATCAATTAGCGGTAGAATTGCACCGGTAATTTTGTCGTCAACGTTACAAATAGCGAGTGCTTTTTTCTTGGCGTATCTGAAAATTCCTAATTTTGTGCGTCGGTATTGTTCGACGGTGCCGTGAAAATCAAGATGGTCTCGTCTTATATTGGTCATACAAATTGCGTCGAAATTTATGCCCGATAAATAACCTTGTGCGATTGATTTACTCGACGCTTCAAGAATAACGTGTGTGCAACCGTTCATTACCATTATGTTAAGCCATTTCGCGAGTTGATCAGGTGTGAGATCGGCGTTATTAGTTTGATTGAGAAAATGTCCGTCGAAAATTCCGAGCGAGCCGATTAGTCCGACTTGGTAACCGGCTTCCGCAAGTACGCCGGCGATTAAATATGAAGTCGAAGTTTTTCCACTTGTTCCTGTAACGGCAATCATTTTAAGCGACTTGGCAGGATAATCGCAAAGAGCATGACAGAATTGTGCGAATCCTTCAAGAACATTAGGAACTATAAAGAATGGTACAGAACTCGTTCCGTTGACCGGTCGGTTAGCTACTACAGCGGAACAACCATGATGAATAGCCAGACCAACGATCTCATCGAGTTCGTCTTCGTGATCCGGCAAAGCGAAAAAAACATCACCGGCTCGAACTGATTCCGCATCTGTCGTGCAGCTTTTAGCTTTAATATCTCTAGTAAAAGAAACGTGTATTTTTTTACAAACGGTTTTAAGTGTTTTTTTCAACGAAACCGGTTCGACTCCATTACAACTCGAACAATAACAGGTATGCATCCTTGCTCTCCCTTAAAAAGTCAAAATTAAATCAAAATTAAATTAAATCAAGTTATTAGATTAGATTAAAGATTAAATCTCAAAGCTCATCATCAAAAAACGGAAAAGTCTTTTTTCCGAGTCGATTTTTTTTCCGAGTCGATGTCATGTAATCAACTCGTGTGATCAACGAGGTGCGTATTGTTTCTAATTTTCGATTTTTTGTCAACGTCAATTTTTAAGATTCAGACAAAGAAAAACAAAATTTTTATAAATTTTGTAATATACACATGAAATTTTGTTTTCAACTTTTTTGAGTTCAGAATTTGACACGGCTTATCAATCTCATATCTATTAAGTCCTGCAAGAACGGCACTGTATTAACTGTATTCTTTAGTTTATGTCTTATTCTGTCTGCAACGCCGTATAATCGTTAATAATTTTCTCGTATGTAATGTTCATTTCTTTTTAACATTCTATTTTTTTTCAAGCTAACAAAAAACTCTTGCCGATAAAAGATAAAAATAAGTATGCCGATTGTGTGTACATAAAACTTAATTGTTATTAAGTCATGTTGTAACATGTTAAGTTTCAATTAGTTTAGACAGTTTACACTTTAGAATTTCAGAATATTAGCAGGATTCCTAATCGGTAATCAAACTTTAATTTTTTTGAATTACCGAAAATTATAGAGTGAACTAAAACGATAGAGTGAATTACAGAGCTGCAAATTCCCCTATATTTTTTCGTACTTGCGGACAATAAATCAAATGGAGTTAAATAATGTTACATAAATTTCTGTTTACGGCAATTTGTACAATTGTGATCTGTGCAATTTGTTTTGTATCGGATGCTCAGGCGCAGCAAGGTTTTGGACGTCAATGGGCAGGTGCGTATCATTCGCAAGATTGGCAGCGATTCTTGTATTATCCGTATATTTATTATCCGCACAATTATTATTCGCCTGAATATTTCCGCAGTTCGGAAGACATGTACAATCGCTACCCGGCTGAAATGAGAGTTCCTGCCTACAATAAAGATTGGATCAATTTTTATCCTGAACCGCGAAAATATCATTCAGGGCATCATTTCAGATTAAGTATCTTCTAAAAAATTGAATAATATCAAAAAATTTTATGACGAAAATAATAGAATAATTTTGTGAAATTTCACTGATATATTACATAAAATTTAATTTATATTACATAAAATTTAATTATTGAATTCGTTGAAGATGATTACAGTGATTGTTGTCGAATCATTTCCAATCAAGTAACAATTTTTGGCACGGATTAATGTCATTATTTATAAAGGCGGAAGATCATAATTTGGTTGAGGCGATTGTGCGTGAAGTGATTACGGCACGATGGAATCAACTTAAACCGGATCAAAAAAATGACGGTTTTCGCGAAAATGCATTTACGCCGAAACTTGTTGTTAGTATTTCTGCTCGTCATGTGCATTTGACGGATAAAGATGTCAAAACGTTGTTTGGTTATGATGAGTTGAAGAAGATGAAAGACTTGTATCAAGACGGTTTTTATGCGGCGGAAGAAACGGTAATGATTGTAGGTCCGCGGCGGCGTATGCTGCCGACAGTGAGAATTTTAGGTCCAACACGGGCAGAGACACAAGTTGAGTTAGCTTTCACGGATGCTATTTCACTGGGAATTGATCCGCCGGTACGTGAAAGCGGAAAGTTAGAAGGAACTCCGGGATGTGTTCTAGTCGGACCGAAAGGTGTTGTTGAGTTAAGACAAGGCGTGATTCGTGCCGAAAGACATGTTCACATGAATAAAAACGAAGCAATTTTTTACGGCGTTAAAGATAAAGATCGAATGATTTTGAGAATTACTTCAGACGGATGTTCAACAACTTTTGAAAATGTATTAGTTCGTATAGGTAACGGATTAAAATTAGAAGTGCATCTTGATACCGACGAAGCTAATGCCGCTGACTTAGAACACGCAGAAAAAGTAGAATTATTAAATGCAAATTGTAATTATAAATGTCATGCCTCTGCCGCTTGAGTTGATTAAATCGTAATATATCAGCAGAATTTTTATTTTTCATTTTGGGGAGTTATGAATTTTAAAACTAACCTTGAAACCTTTGAAAAATTCCAATGATATATTAAAAATCGGTTAAGGGCAGGTTTGATAAAAATAAACTTGAATTTGAATCTTTGGGGAGATTCTACTGAATGTATTATTTATAAAAATTAAATTATTTACTAGCTGTGAATTGAAAATTGAATATCGTGTAAAGTCCGCAAAACAATTTTGCCAATTACAATTCAACGGACAGATAGATTAACTGATAATTAAACAATTAACTTCAATTAAGAAAAAATGTCAAAGACAATAGAAGCATTGGGAATGATTGAAACGAAAGGTTTTATTCCTCTTGTTGAGGCGACCGATGCGATGATCAAGGCAGCGAATGTTACTTTTTTGGGCTGGGACAATGTCGGCAGCGGATTAGTAAGTGTATTTGTTACGGGTGATGTTGCAGCGGTCAAGGCGGCAACTGATGCCGGCGCTGCTTCTGCCGGAAGAATCGGCGAAGTTATTAGTGTACAAGTTATTCCGCGCCCGCATGGAGACATCGAAAAAATGTTGCCGTCAATTTCACCAAAAAAATCAAGTTGATTCGTTTATCAATTACAGTTTTCAAATTGGAATTGGTAATAATTTAGTCAGATGTGAAATATTTATTTTTCAACTTTTTTTGGATTATGAATTTTTGGGGTTACAAATTTTTTTTACGGATTAATCAAACCAGTCCTGAAAGGGCGATCGGATTATTGATTTATAATCAACGTGCAATTTAATGAAACAATAATTGTTGTTAATAATCGTGTTTAAATTTCGTGTTGTTCTTTTAGGGCGATTTTAATGAATACATATTTATAAACGAAAACCGAAAACGAATACCGAAAAAAATTCCATAATATTGTTACAAAAAAATTATTTTTGATAACTTATGCAAACTTATATCGCAAGACATTTCAAGTTTATTTTTATGATATTAGTTTGATGGAGTGTGTTAGTGTAAGAAGATTTGTCAGAGTAGAAAATGTTAATTCATTTTTAACAATTTACAAAATTTTAGAAAAATGCAAGATGCTATTGGATTGATAGAAACAAAGGGTTTGATTGCGCTGGTCGAGGCGACGGATGCAATGGCGAAAGCTGCGAATGTTCAGATCGTCAAACGGGTTCAAATTGGGGGCGGTTTAGTAACGGCTGTAGTTCGGGGTGATGTCGGCAGTGTTCGGGCAGCTGTAGAAGCCGGAGCCAATGCTGCTCAAAACGTAGGCGATTTAATTTCGCAACATGTAATAGCGCGTCCGGCGGATGGTTTAGTTGCGGCTTATTTATCGTAGGGAGTTCTTGTCTTGTGATATATACTCATTGTACTTTAAAATTCGGTTTTATTTTTTGTAACGAAAAAGGTGACCATTCACGCATAAAATAAAATCGCCCTAAAAAGACAGCAGTATAGTGGTTAGTGTATAGTGGTTAGTGGTTAGTGGTTAGTTCGCATGCGGAGCTTAGCACCGATTATAAGTTCGAATCGCTAATCACTATTATTGAGCAAATATCCGATAGCCCTTTTCAGGGCGATTTTAGTTTAAAACGAATACCGAAATTTAAAGTGTGAAAAGTATATCGTGGAATTTTTGTTTTTTATCTTGAAGGGGCATCTCCAATATAGCCGTGTGTTGTGTACTTACCGCACACGGAATCAATTTAGAGTCGGTTCTAATTTCCGCATGCGAACTAACTGCTGTTCCTATCTTTTCGGGGCTAATTTATTTTTATGTGTGAAAGGTTACAATAGTGATTTGAATTTATAATCTGTGTTAATTTCCGCATGCGAACTAACCACTAACCACTAACCGTTAACCATTAATTAAATGATTGATTTACCGTCATTATTTCCTAGTGATTTATTTTCTGAATCGCAGGAACAGATTTTCAAGAAGCTTATAAAAGATACTGTTATTGAAACGTCTGATATTTTTTTTAGCAAGCTTACATCGAAATCACCGTTACCGTCTGAAATTAAAATTGCGTCTGACGCATTAAAAAATAAACTTACAGATACTATCGAATCGAATTATTGGATAGAGACAATTTGCGGCGAGGAATCGACTTCAGACCAACGCGGTTATCTTCGTTATCATTTACGCAGGCTTATTCCGCAAGTTGTTATTCCTGATTTATCGCATACACAATCTGAGGTTCGTTTATCGGTTTTAATGGTTGTTACGGCGGTTAGTACAGCACTTGGGTTATGTCTTGGCAATGTGGTTTCGCAATTGGGGTTGGGGTTGGGGTTGGATATAGTAACGCAAGAAGTTGGTTTGATGTTTGGTGCGATTATTGGTGCGGTAATAGGTGTATTTTTTGTAATGTATGTAGCAGCGAATGAGAAGTTGCGTAATGGATTTCTTTTGGGGCTTGGTCTTGTTGCGGGTACAGATTTAACGATATATCTTGTACGAAATATGTCTATAATTTTGCGAGGTTCGGTGTTATCGATTATAAAGCGATTCGTGTTTTACGGCGGTCTTGCAATAATTACGTTAATTTCAAAGCGTAGAATAGTTTTTAATCGTAACAATTATCGGAAGGAAATTGAAATCATAATAGAGCAATGGCTTCATGCGGTACTTATGATTTTTACTGTTTTAACATACAAGATAAACACTCTTGAACAAAATCCGTTTAATCGTTATGCGCAAGATAAAGATAGATTGAATACTATTGTTTCTATAGTCAGAAGGCTGGAAAAGGCAGCTTTTGATGTTAATTCTGATTCTGATTCTGATTTATCTGAATCAAAAATTATTATAAAGGAGTTAGTTCAAGAGTTGGAATCTTGCGGATTTTCAATAAGTGAAGAAACTGATAGTTCAAATTTGTGTAACGATAATTCTGAATTGACGCCGGAAGCAATTCTTATTTGGGATGAATTTCAAAATAAATTTTTTGATTCGATTGGCATAATTCGTAATGGTGATCATTATCAAGTTGTCGAGGAACCAATTATTCGCAACGAAATTGTTGAACGAAAAGGCATAGCCAGAAAAAGAAACAAGATTAGTTAAAAATAAATTGGAACTAAGCATTATTATTATTCCAATATCCGATCGCTCTTTCTGGGCTGGTTTGAAAAGAGCACACGCCGTAGGGGCGTATCGCATACGCCCCTACGCATACGCCCTTTTGTTTTTATTAACCACAGAGGACACAGAGAACACAGAGAAATATGATTTTGTAATTTTAGATTTTGTGATAATTTGTCCATTTGATTTTTGTGAGATAATTTGTCTATTTGATTCCGTGTGTGGTGAGTACACCACGCACGGTTGCATTGGAAATACCCCCTTCGGGGTATGATAATAAAGGAGCTGCCAATCAAGAAGTCCCGCAAAAAAATATTCCGCTGGTATATTACAAATTTTTTAATATTTTTTGAACATGTTGTAAATCTTTATCACCGCGGCCTGAAAGACAAATTAAGATGTTACGATTTTTCTCGTTCTTTACCTCCTTAAATGCTTGCGCTAAAGCATGAGAACTTTCTAACGCTGGTATAATTCCCTCGAACTTGCAAAGTTGCTTGAACGCTTCTAACGCTTCTTTGTCTGTAATGGTTTCATAACGTACCCTGCCTGCGTCCCTCAGAAACGCATGTTCGGGACCAACACCCGGATAATCTAAACCCGCCGAAATCGAATACGCTTCACGTATTTGTCCATTTTCGTCTTGTAATAACATCGATTTCGCACCATGTAAAATTCCGACCCTGCCCGCCGTAATAGAAGCGGCATGCTCACCCGAATCTAAACCCCTTCCCGCCGCTTCCACACCAACTAACTCAACAGCGTCATCCGATAAAAAAGAATAAAAAATTCCAATTGCATTACTGCCGCCCCCTACCGCCGCAATAACACAATCAGGTAATACCCCCGCATTTTCTAACATTTGACACCTCGATTCGGCACCGATCACTTTCTGGAACTCCCGAACCATCCAAGGATACGGATCAGGTCCCGCAACCGTTCCTACAACATAAAATGTATCATCAACGACATCACTCCAATATCTCAACGTTTCATTCATTGCATCTTTCAACGTTGCCGAACCTGAACTCACCGGAATAACTTCGGCACCGAGTAATTTCATTCGTTGTACATTCGGCTGCTGACGTCTTATGTCTTCTTCGCCCATAAAAACTTTACATTCGTAGCCCATTAACGCTGCGACAGTTGCAGTTGCTACGCCATGTTGACCCGCACCGGTTTCGGCAATTAAACGATGTTTATTCATCCGCTTGGCAAGCAACGCCTGACCAATCGTATTGTTGATTTTATGCGCTCCCGTATGATTCAAATCTTCTCGTTTAAGCCATATTTTAACGTTTGATAAACTCCCGCTTAAACGTTGCGCAAAATAGCAAGGCGAAGGACGGCCGACATATTGACGTAATAATTCATTATATTCAGACCAGAACGTGTCATCTTGCAATGCGTTTTGTGCCGCTTGTTTCAATTCAAGCAGCGGAGTAACAAGTGTTTCGCCGACATAAAGTCCGCCGTAATCGCCAAAAAAACTCATCTTTAGTTGTTAGGGGTTAGTGGTTAGATGTTAGTGGTTAGTGGTTAGTGGGGAGAAATATTATTGAGATGATTTTTAAAATACAAAACACACGAAAGGTTTTTTGTATAGCTTTCGTGTGTTTCGTGTTTTGAAAAATGTGAACTAACAACTGAAATATTACGAAATTAGTTGTTAGTGATTTAATGATTAGCCGAAATTAGTGATTAGCGGAAGTTCCATATACGAACTAAACACTAATCACTAACCACTAATCACTATTTGGAAAATCGTCTTCTTAAACCTAGACCTGCAAGTCCAATTCCTATGATCAACATTGTTGCAGGTTCTGGTGTTGTCGGCTCTGGACCGGGATTACCGAAAATTGAGTCAGTATTCAAATTGATATTGGATGCGAAAGCAATAAGTCCATCGTTACCGTCATAAACAGTACCTCCGTTATATTCCGGTAAAATTGAATCAATCAAAAATGCGATATTATTGTTACCATTACTCAATATACCTGCACTAAAAAGAGCAGCTAAATCGATTTCCATATTATACTGTCCGAACAGTTGCGAATTTAACATATTGGCGGACAATTGCAGGTACGTGTCGCTAAGTTCTATTCCATTGATATAAATTCCGAGTAATGTTCCAAGTTCAGAAAACCAACCATTGAGGTATTGATAAGTTGTCGCGGGGTCATAATTAAAATCTGTAACAAAAGCATAAATACCTGTATTGTGATCACCAATACCGGTTTTAGTTGTGAGTCCATCACTTGTAAAGGTATCTGTGGCTGCATTATAAAACCAGTTGTGATCTGTACTTTCGTTATTAGCCGCAGCAGAAGACGTTATAATATTTGTTGACTGACTACGCCCCTGTAACAACATAGCTTGAACGCCGCTTGTATCAACTTGACCTTTCAGAGTTTCCGCAGCTTGACCATAAATATTGCCAAAAAGATTCTTTGAATCGCCATAATCGTCACCTGAATTGTGGGCAACTAGTGAATTGCTACCTGAGTGTAAAACCCCTAGCTTGTCACTACGTGTACTCATTTTGTTATTAGCAAGAGTATCAGCCAAGTAGTCTTTCATAAGAGCCAGTCGATAATCCCAAGTATCTACAGTATCTTTGTCTTTACCGTTAATCCATCTTGTTCTAACATTTCTGCCATCGTTTGATAACTCGCCTTCTCCGTATGCTTTGTAGTAATAGGCTTCTCTTTCGACATCGGAAAATACAGTTCCCCATGCTCCGATGTTTGTACCTATTTGAATGACGTCAGCATTTGTATTACTGATTGTAACGTTTACTGTTACGATTGTTAAAATCGCTAGTAAAGTTGTGAAAATTTTTGTTTTCATTGTTTTTAATTTCCCTTTCTTCTCGTGTTTGAGAATCAAATTGTTATGTTGCATTTAGTGCAACCACTGTTTTACTGTTACTGCATATTACAAACTAGCAGTAGTTATATCGCACCGTTGCGACATAAAGTATTGTAGCATAATTTATGCCAAAACAACACCTCAGAAATAATATTCTTGTAACTGTCTGTCTTAAAATGTCTTGTATCAAAATATTCATCTTGTCCAAAATAATTTTCAAACTAAAATGGCAGAACAATTCCCCCTTTATATGTCTTAATAAAACAATTCTTTGTATCTTTTTAACCAAAGTGTAGCATATTAGCGGTCAGTGGTTAGTGGTTAGCGGTTAGCGGTTAGTTCGCATGCGTAAATTATTACCGATCACAATTTCGAATCTCACTAAATCACTAATCACTCCGCTATTTTTTTTATTAACCACAGAGGACACAGAGAACACAGAGAAATCAGATTTTGTAATTTTGGATTTTCGTTACAACAAAGATAACCGAAATTTAATGTACAATGAGTATAATTATGTAAATTTTTCTGCGATAGCTGCTAGTTTTAATTTTAATGAATTATCATTTTTTTGCTCATATTCAATTTTTTGTATTAGATGCCTTATAGTCGCTTGATCCCTATTGCCAAAGAATTTCGCAATTTGCTTTAACGTTAATCCCGATTCCCTTCTTGCAAAATAAACCGCAATAGCCCTCGCCATCGCAAGCGTCTTATTGCGTGAACTGCCCCTTATTTCCGCAACCTTATACGAGAAATTCGCTGCAACAATTTTTACAATCTGCTCAATCGGAATCCGCCTTTTATCAACACGTCCCTTTAAAAATTGCTTGAAATAACTCGTGTCAATTTTTACGTCATCTATCATCGACTTGCATACCATCCCCGCAATAATTCCATAAATTTCCGGAATAGAACTCTGCAACACATTCGCTGCATACACTAACGCTGAATCCGCAATAGATACCCTAAACGCCGACAATAATCTCTCAATGAAATATTTTCTTACCGCAATATCCGGTAACATTATCGGTACAGTTGTCCCGCTAATAATTCTGTCAAATAATCGCGGTGCAAATTTTGGTAACGTCCTTGAAGTCAAAATAACAGGAATATCCGCTGCAATTAAAATATCCAACGTATGCTGAAATTCTTCCAACACAACAACTTTTCCTTCTAACTGCTCAATATCATCTACCAACAACATCGTTACATCCCTGAACCGGCGTCGAAAATCATCCGTTGCCTTCAAGTCAATTGCCTCCGCAAAAAAACGTGCGAAATCCGCCGCCTTGATTAACACATCCCTCTGCCGCTTTACCGCCCCCTTACGGCGTAAATCAAATATACCTTGCAAAAGATGCGTTTTGCCCGTGCCGCCCCGCCCATAAAAAAGTACCGGTAAATTCTCACGCACCAATAAACCGTCAAATAACATATTAATCACCCGCTCAACCGCATAATTCTCCTCCCCAACCAAAAAACCATTGTCCGCAACCTGCAACAATAAATTCCCATGACCCGATAACGACGATTTAACCGACTTGACTCCCCGCTGCTTACTCACTCGACCATGCACTTGTTTGTTTATCTTTTCACTCGTACCGTTATCTTGCCAACTGGAAACATCAAACTCCAGCGGCTTGCCCGAAAGCGGAATTATATGAATCGATTTATCCATACTACATAATCGAAATTAGAACCGTAAACTAAACTAGGTTAATATACTTTTCACACTTTAAATTTCGGTATCCGTTTTAAACTAAACCCGCCCTGAAAGGGTAACAGGATTATAACCCGCCCCACTCGGGGCGAGTTGAGTTTAAAACAAATACCGAATTTGAAAGTACAATGAGATCATCAAAATCATCTTTCTCTGTGTTCTCTGCGGTTAATAAAAAAAATAAAGTTGTCGCATAGTGATTTAATGATTTTGAACTTATAATCCGTAATAATTTCCGCATGCGAACTAACCACTAACCACTAACCGCTAATACGCCTCTCTACATATTTTTCCACATTTTTATCTCATCTATTACATGTTCCATCACCCTTATTTGATCATTGTCAATATGCTGGAAAAATTTTTGATATTTGTAACTGTTCTGCTGACTTCCATTATTCGGAACTCCATTCGGATTAACATAACAACGAAACCTAAATAATTCACCCTGATTTCCCCATTTTTCTAGACAATAATACGTTGCTCCTAAATTCTGAAGTTCCGCAACAATTTCTGCAAAATCGCGCTGCCGCTTCAACCGATTCGTATTATCACCCAACATCCGATTCGATACAGAATTTTCTTGCGGCTTTAACGGCGTCATCGGTATAAAACGCACAATGTCAGAATCACCTCCAAACGAATTCTGATCCCTCACTCCCCCGCTAGATAAAATATCAGCATTGCCCGATAAGGCATCATTCAATAACGGATCCGCATTCAACGGAATCGATGACTTCAACCAAACAGAATCAGAATCATTAGTATCCAATTGATCAATCTGAACATAACCACTCGGATCGTTTTTGTCATTTTGCACAACAGAATTAACTTTCTCCTTCCAAAAAATATTCTTCGGAATCATGTTCCAACAAACAGCAACCGCCGGTAACAAAATCAAAACTAAAATTAAAACACCGCTTCTAAATACTTGAAACATTTTTAATTAGTGGTTAGTGGTCAGTGGTTAGTGGTTAGTTCGCATGCGGAAATTCGTACGGATCATAAACCTAAATCACTAAAGTTAATAAAGTGTCGTCCCTGCGGGACTTGGATAAGTTATTGCGTTTGTCCGTAAGCTGAAGCATACGGTTAATAAAGTGTCGTCCCTGCGGGACTTGTTGATTGATTGTTCGCTCTGTCGTAACTCAACTTCTGTCGTAACTCAAAAAAATTGAAACAAAAATTCCACGATATAAATTACTATTCTATTCTTTTTGCTTTAATTTTTTTAACACGAAAAACACGAAAATACACGAAAAAAGGTTTTTTAGATCATTTTCGTGCGTTTCGTGTTTACTATAACAGACATTTTTCAATGATATTTTTTTAATTTTTTGAAATTGCATTTTCTTCGATTAATATTGCGGCGGCATTTTTTAGAAATTCATGCGCTTTCAACTCTCTTTCGATTGCAATTTTTGTATCAATATTTAACGTCATTTCTACCTCCCATATCCCCGAACTGTCCGGAACAAGACGCCAATGCGGCTGCAACGCTGCCGATTGATGCACTAACTCAAATCCTGCTTCCGATTGACTTACCGTTTCAATTGGAAACGCATAAAAATCAGTCGGACGATTCACATTCAAAATTACATCTAATCCAAGCCAATCGTCATACAAACCGATCTCACTCCAATTTTGAATATCTAAATTAGAACTTAAATTTCCAATATTTTTACCATTACTTACACTTTTTCCGCTATGATAAAATCTGTTATCAATCCCCCCTGGCATACCTGCAAAATTTAATTCTACTGCAAAATGTATTCTATAATCTTTCGGTAAATTACTAAGCCGATATGCAATTTCAACAATACTGCTGCCTGCATTCAACGTTACCGCTTTGTCAATCCGAATCAGAGTCCCATAAGCATAAGCTTCACGAGAGAGCAAAACTTGAAACCGTCCGGCTTTTTTGCGGACAACTGCGTCATATTCTTCCTGCACAAAATTACCATGCTGCCCAACCCGTGAATGACAAACTGAATCGAAATCAGTATCATAATCATAAAATAAATCGATCATACTTTTTCGCGGATACCAATCATATTGCAATCGCCTTGCTAGACCCTCTTGCTTGAAAATTATTCTTTGACCCGTGTTATCAGCAGCGTCGAAATTATGCCGCTGAATAATTTTCTGATGATACGCCTCAGGACGGCGCGTAATAGTCGCAAGCAAATTATGTGCAATCGATTTTATGTCAAACTCGTAAATCGTGCCGCCTAAATACGGAGCTAAAAATAAATTTATTTTGTCATTCGTTAAACGCACTTCGTTTTTTCCGTCGAAATTGAAATCCGCAATTTGAGATTCAACCCATTCGCCGGTTCGTTCCGTTGCGGCATCAATTAAATTGTCCGCTTTAATCAATTCAGCATAAACGGCATTACGCAAATGCGGTAAATAAATACCGCCGAAAGCACCATGCCAATACCCGCAATTACATTGACTACGATACAGAGATTCACGAGCTAAATCAATTTCCGCACCGCCCCAACCTTCCTCTATCGACTTTTTCAAACGCGTACTAACACTCATCATACGGCAATACATCTCATCCGATTCAGGATAACGTACTTTGAAATTCCGCCAAAATCCGCCTCCCAAAAATTGACGTATTATCTGCCATCTTTCATCGTGTTCCATGTCAATCCGCAATTGTTCCAGCTCTATTTGCTGCTCGGGTTTGAGTACCCATTCAGTCATCTCACGATAACTCCCGTCATGAATATAAATTTTTCCAAGAGGCGGGATAGAATCCATGACTTCAGACGGAGTCGTAGTAACAATCCAATCGCTGTTTTCGGAAAGTGCGTCGAAAAACTTGTACAGCCATTTGTCCTCATATACGTGCCGATGCGTTTGCGGCCAACTGCCGAATTTCTCACCGTCGTCGCCATGTACAATTACAGGAAATTGATCTTTGTCCGCAGTCTCCATTAGATACGAAATTACGTCTTCGATCCGCCCGAAAGGAATTAAATACCGCAACCGCTCACTGCCGGGAAATACGTTTATTGTTTTTCCGTCGTCTTCGGTTAAATAGTGCCGGTAAAGAGCTGTTTCTTTAACTCCGGCATATTTCAAATGTGTGTCATCAAGAATTGTGTAACGCATACCGGCGTCAACAAGATCACGAACATAACTTTGTTCCCAAACGCGTTCAGGAATCCATAGTCCGGCTATTTTTGCGCCTAAACGTTTTTGCAACCAGTCTGAGTACATCTCAATTTGACCAATTCGATCACGTGAAGGCAGCATCGAAAGAATCGGCTCAAAGAATGGACCGCCGATAATTTCAACTCGATGTTCCCGCACAAGATCGGCAACACGGTCGAGATAGTCAGGATGATTTTCCGCAAGCCATTCAATAAGCGAACCGCTCGTATGTAAAGCGAGTTTAAGTTTAGGGAAACTTTCAAAAAGCTCAAGAAAAGGCTGGTAACTATCTTGATACGTCTGCTCGATTATATGACCAAAGTTACCAATAGGTTGATGATTATGAATAGCAAATATAAAACGGATTGGTTTCATGTTTTTGTTTTTTATTTTCTAGCCGAGTAGGGGGTTAAAATTAAATTCCGGTAATATATCAATCGAATTTTTATAAAATTCCAACATACAATTAACATATTTTGCGAAATCAAAACGATCATGTCTTTTTTTACCGTGAAACAAAATTGTCTCTGTAAATCGGCTGATTTTGACGATTACATCAATTTTAACGGCAAATAATTTATAAAATTTCAAATAGAATCGTGAAGCTCCTTTAGTAAACTAAAATATACGGCTAATAAAGTGCTGCCCCCAGCGGGACTTGTTGATTGTTAGCTCTGTCATAACTCAAAAAATAATACCGAATTTTAAAGAACAAAGAGTATATTATGAATTTAGTGATTCGAATTTATGATCCGTAATAATTTCCGCATGCGAACTAACCACTAACCACTGACCGCTAACCGTTAATTTGAATCTATTTTCCAAATATCGTTTATCCATTTTGCGGGTTTTACGGCTCTTAAACCGTATTTTCCGATCCATCCGTTTACTACAGAATCGGGATTCGGATTGCCGTGAAAAATTACGATTTTACAGTTTTTCGGTTTTCGCGGCGGGACAAAATAACATATCGGAAACGGTTGTAAACAATGTCTCTTAAAGCTACGGCACCAATCCGAGTCCCAATATTTAAGGATACCCTTCTGATTAATCGAATGAGATAAATACGCTTGTTCATTTCGATATGTCTTTCGTATCTGTTCTCCGTTGGTTAAGAAATTATCTAAAATGTCTTGATGTGCACCGATTTTAAATCTAAATACAGACGAATTACCAATTACTTTGTCTTTAAATCCCCATTCACGTATGATCAAAAATTCACCCGGACAATCAAAAAAAGGCTGAATATTATCAAGTATTAAGACATCTAAATCTAAAAATAATCCGATACCTTTTATATCGCTGCCTAGTTGATTTCCGATAATTGTCAATTTCCGCCAACCGCGCTCGGGTAATGTTTTATCAAGATACATATCAGGCAGCGGGCGGATTTCGACACTCGAATCTATACCAACATTATTATCGGTAAAGCAAATAAATCTATAAGGTTCGGATAAATTACAACGCACCGTACGTGCAAGATTATTTACATAACTGCTGGAAAATTTCGTTCCCCATTTCATACAAATTATATTTCTGTCCATAACATAATTATTGTTACAAAAATTGAATAGCTTTCGATATATTTACCTTTTACATTTTGTAATATATCAGTGAAATAATTTATTGTTGCTGGGATCGCGGTCGTCTCGACCGCATCTTTAGGCGTTTTTTGTACAAAAAAGATGCAGGCGGGACGCCTGCGCTCCCGACTAAAATATTTTTTAGTAATTCACTTAAATTTAAAATCTAAAATCTAAAATTACAAAATCCGATTTCTCTGTGTTCTCTGTGTTCTCTGTGGTTAATAAAAAAAATATTCCACTGACTATATTACTAAAAAACGAATTTTAAAGTGTAATTGGTATTATTACCAATTAAAAATTAAAGCAAGAACGATTATTATTAACTTTTATCTTATCGGATAATTTAACCATACATTGGGATCGGCTTCGTATTTTTTTAGTTCGCTTTCATTTTTTGGCGGAATTAATGGTCGAACAATTCTAAAGCCTGTAAAAGGAGCATCCGTTGTCCACCATATACTTTGCGGAATAATTGGGTCTTGCCTTTTCCATTCGGTAACAGAAAATAATCTTGCGGCAGAACGTAATTTATTTGTATCGTCATCTTCGCAATTTCCGCCGCGTAAAACTTGTCCCAAACCAGTCTGAATCGGAACACTTACAGGATCACTCGAATTCGACTCGCGATTTGAATACGTGTTTATATCATATTGTTCTAAAACCCATTCTGACAAATTTCCGTGCATATCATACAATCCCCATGCATTCGGTTTCTTTTGCATCACTCTCTTTGATGTTCCGTCACTGTTGTCAAAATACCATGCGTAATCGCCGATGTTCTTATCGGAATCGCCAAAAGAAAATGCCGTTGCCGTACCTGCTCTACAGGCATATTCCCATTCGGCTTCAGTTGGTAAACGATAAAATCGTCCGGTTTGAATTGTTAGCCATTTACAATAAACTTGCGCCATGTACAAAGTCATTCCGCTTGCAGGATAACCATTTTTTGCGAAATTATCGTAACTGATCGCACTTATAGTATGAGGCGGCGTCGGTGAAGCCATCGCATCTGCTAACAATTCACGTTCCGTCCGTTCATTTTGTTTCTTCCGTTTCTCCCTCAATATTTGTAACGCAAACAGACTAAATTCCTGCCACGTTACTTCATGCTCTTCCATCCAAAACGGTTTAATTTCAATTTCGTGCTGCGGCGATTCATCTTGATTATGACCCGCCTCCGTTTCCGGACTGCCCATTGTAAATTTACCGCCGGGAATCGGTAACATCTTAAAAGAAATCGACGTTCCGCTAATCGTTTCAATATACGGTTTCATCTCTTCAGCCGTAGCCGCCGACGAATCTGGAACCGGAACAGGTGACTCCAAAAACTCTAATGTCGATTTGAAAAATGGATTATTTCGCAATAAAACTGTTTTATTCGTATCCGTAACTTCCTTGCCCGTTGTGTCAGATTGATTCTGATTTTTCGTTACAATAATTTTTGGTGAATCTACAGAAATCGAATCAGCCGAATTACTGCCGCCCCGAAAATCACAACCTAAAATACAAAAAAACAAAATCAATATCACACAAACTTGTTTAAACATTTTTATTTTCATTTTCATTCTTATTTTCATTCTTATTTTCATTCTTATTTTTATTATTTGTAAAATTGCTCTTACTTTAATTTTTCAGTTCGAGTTGTTTACTTACTTATCGAAAATCCGGTTTGACAAAATACTCTCTTGTATCCCCTGATCACCAGTATCACCGAAATTAATGTTACGATAAATATATTTGACAAATTCTTTCTATACATATCTATCCTGTTGCAATCACGGCTAACTTTAAATTGTTTACATTTTTATTCGCCCGCTTGACATCTATTCTAACACCAAAAAATTGCTTGCCCGTTATTGTTAGTTTCGCATCTTCAACATCAACTAAATAAGCGTCAACCGTCGGCAAACGCTCGAAAACAGGATAAAACGGAACATGAATACTCACCGTTAATTGATTTTCATCAAACTCAACCCGAAAATAACCTTCAAATTTGTCTTCGCCTAATTCAGTCTTATGACGAATTATGTGTTGCGTTTTACCAATCTGCCAAATAGAACTCGATAAATTATCAAATTCATCTATCGCTGAATTTTCATTTGCTTGTTCAATATCAATATCGATATTACTAACTCTATTTTCAAATACTTCATTCGGCTTGTTGACAATACTTTCTGCTGATTGCTGATAATTTTTGTCAGATTGATTTCTCTCGATAAATAATTTTCGTAACCAAAAGTTCCACACAATTTCCGTTACAATAATTATCAATACGTATATCAGAAAAGCATCTGCCTGAAGTTGTACACCAAATCCAATTGCAGATAACCAATTACGTCCGCCAAAACTTAAACACGTATCATTAGGTTTCAACAAATGCAAGAAAAGAAAAATAATCGCAACCCAACATCCCATCATCGATGCAATACAATAATCGTTACTTCCTACACCCGCCCAAAACCGATTCAATACCGCAAGACACGAAGCCAACCAAAATATAAATTGACCAGTCCAAAACAAACCTGTACTAATATTCTTGATTGAAAAAAACATCTTAAACTGCTCTTACTTGAGTTTCCAGTCTTAACCGCCTGCTGCCTTCCAATAGGAAAAATAGAGACACAAAGCATTGAGTCTCTACAAAATTTTTTTTGTAATACCAATTACATTTTAAAATTCGTTTTTTATTTTACGCTTGCATTATTTTTTTTGATGTCGATTATTCTTAAAATTACTTTGTTTGAAGCATGATTGTCTTGTAAGCTGCAGATATAATCTAAATCGAATCCGATTAATATTAGGAACAATAAATCACCTAGCGGCATTGTTGGCAGATGGTTTTCATCCCATACATCGTGCGGCACTTTGTTAAGATTGTTCCACTCGAACTGATGTCTTTGTGCTAAATCGCTTAACACTTTTTTAGGTTCACTCAAGATTGGTAATTTAATTGTAACCGGCTTTTTCAATATTGATTGAGCTGCCGATAACGCCGTTTTGTTTTTTGCGTTACGAATATCAGTTTGTGAAATAAATTTACGATGTTCAGCAAGTAAGTGCGGAAAAATATTTCGCATCTCGTCAAGTCCAATATAAACAACCGACACGAAGAAATAACAATATAATCCCGACGAATCTGTAAGTTTCTGAAAAACTTCTCTTACTTTTTTATTCTCTGCTTGAATACTTATTTTCGTCGATGGATCAATACGTCTGTCAATAAAAACAGAGACATTGCAGCTCTTCGCAATTTGCATCAACGAATCGCGCAACGGTACGTCATGAATTTTCACACTAATAACACTGTCAAAATTTGCTTTAGCTAAACTTAAAGTTGACGGCAAAAATAATAACAAAATTACAAGTATAAAAATTTTGTATCCATTTAACAGATTTTTATAATGTTTGTATTCATACATGATCTGATCTGATCTGATGACTGATAATTTGATGATCTGATTAGTTTTAAACTTAAACAACTCTTACTTAAATTTTCGTTTTGATTCGCTTGCCTATCGAAAAAGCAGACTTTCTAATGAATAGTTTTGTGCCGCCGAAAATCATAATGCAAGTTGTACAATGATACATTACCATTGAAATTAAATATCAAAAGAAATTGTTTCAAGATTAGTATCTCTGAAACCAGTACCGCGTACTTTCAAATTTGGTTTCTCTATCACAACGGTTGTATTAGGTGCTACTGAATATGTCAACCAAACATTCGATCCGATAATTGAATCATGTCCAATTATAGTTTCACCTCCTAGTATTGTTGCATTCGCATAAATTACGACATTGTCTTCAAGAGTCGGATGCCGCTTTGTTGTTCTCACTAGATTTCCGGTTTCATCTTTTGGAAAACTTAACGCGCCCAGCGTTACACCTTGATAAAGTTTTACCCATTTTCCGATTTTACAAGTTGCACCTATAACGACACCAGTTCCATGATCAATGAAAAAATATTCTCCGATATCTGCGCCGGGATGAATATCTATTCCGGTTTTTGCATGTGCCCATTCAGTCATCATTCTTGGAATCAAAGGAATCTCCAAACGATACATAACATGAGCTAACCGATAAACCGTAACCGCTTCAAGTCCGGGATAACAAAATATTACCTCATCCTTCGATTTGCACGCCGGATCACCTGCGTATGATGCTTCAACATCTTTACTCAGCTTGCGGCGTATGTTCGGTAACTCGTCTAGAAATGCTGCCGCCTTAATAGACGCTTGCTCATTGGCATATTGAGTTTTAGATGGATTACAATCACACGAGTTACCATCACCATGACAAATCGCACGCTCGAATAACGTACAAATGTGATCATGCAAACGGTCAACAAGATAACCAACATAATAACCAACATTCGACGAATTAAGCCGATCCAAATGACGATATCCGGGATATATTATCTCCTTCAAATCTTCTATTACGTTAATTACCGTACCATAATTAGGAAGAGGACAATGATCAAGATGATGCGTCAGTTTCGTTTCAAGATACGATTCAACTATCCTATCGGTCAAGGAAGAAATATACGATTTTTGTTCTGGAAAATTAAACATTATCATTACGTTTCACGCTAAAATTTTTCTCAATATCGCACTAAACAAATTAAAAACACGATAAACAATAGGGAATTTCTAAAAACTTATTTTAGGAGAACCGCAGGCGTTTTGTCTGTACTGTTTTAGTACAAAAAACGTCTAAATATAATGTCTAAATATACGGTCGAGGCGGCCGCGTTCCTTCTAACTATAAATTTTTTATGCGAGTTTTTTAGAAGTCCCCTTTAACTTAATTTGATTATTTTGATTTATTGTCTGATGTTATTTTAGTTTTTGCCGCCTTGATTTTTCTGAAAAGAAATTGCCGTACTTCTTCAACGAGATGTTTTGGGATTCGCACCGCAGTTGTAACACATCCGTATCTGCCCGTACCTTGCGGACGGCCTCTTTTGATTTTGGATGTAACGCTCTTTTTCGTTTGTTTTGACTTTTTAATTAGTTTTGATTGCTTTTTTAATTCCTTTTTTGCCATGTTAAATTCTATGGTTAAGGTTACAAAATGAAGTTACTGCATTACTGCATACGTTAGCAACATCTGAATTGTTGCATTTTCAAAATAAGTGTACATAAATTCGATTCACGCACACGAAACGCCGCCGGCATGAAATAAGTCTTGAATCATTTCAATCGATCTTTTTTCGAAACTCATTTTGCGTCAGATACCAAACATATACCAAATATAATTTCCGCATTCTTTGCAAGTAATCAATCTCTTGACTAATCTCTTGACTGTTCTCTTGCCTGATTTTGAAAATATTGTTTTTACGTATGTTATCTATTCGCATTTGAGAAATCTGAAATTCGATACATGAATGAAACCGCCGCCGATTTCAATGCAAGCAGAGTTTATTAAATTTTTATTACTTTAATTATGTTTACTTCAACAGCATATTATTTTTTTACGTTTTCACGCTATCAAAATTTATAATAAGTTTCAGTAAACAATTTTCATATATTTGTAAGTGTGGTAAATTTTTTTAAGTTGATTATTCGTCGGTTTTCATTCGCCATCTTAAAAAAGCGTCTAAAAAGCCTTGAATATCGCCGTTTAATACTTGATGAAAATTTCCGGCTTGATAACCGGTTCTTGAATCTTTTATGCGTTGGTCGGGATGCAAAAAATAATTTCTTATCTGTGAACCGAAACCAACTTTCGCAAGATTTTTGTATTTTTCTGTCATTGCTAATTCGCGTTTCTCTTCTTCGAGACGTATTAATCTTGCCCGCAGCATTTTCCATGCTAAAGCTCGATTTTTATGTTGACTACGTTCATTTTGACAATAAACAACCGTGTTTGTCGGAATATGCGAAAGCCGAATTGCACTCGACGTTTTATTTACATGTTGACCTCCGGCACCGCTTGCACGCATTGTATCTTCGCGGACATCTTCCGGTCGAATATCTATATGAATTGAATCGTCGATTTCCGGTGTTACATCGACAGCTGCAAAACTTGTCTGACGTTTACCTTCGGAGTTAAACGGACTAATACGAACTAAACGATGTATTCCCGATTCTCCTTTTAGATAACCGTAAGTCATGACGCCGCGTATGACAAAACTTGTACTGTTTATTCCGGCTTCTTCGTTTTCTTGCCAATCTAAAATTTCAAAATCGTATCCTTTATTTTTTGCCCATAGTGTGTACATTCGGAATAACATTTCAGCCCAATCGTTTGCGTCGGTGCCGCCGTCTCTTGCGTTTATTGTCACGATAGCGGCGTTTGCGTCGTAAGGGGCATTTAGCAAAGCTGCTGTTTCGAGGTCTGCTAATTTTTTTTCGATTTCGATTAATTTATCTGGAATTTCTGCGGCGAGTTCGGAATCATCTTTTCCCATTTCGAGTAAAAGGCCGAGATCGGAGACGCCGGTGATTACTTCATCAAACGGTTTCAATACCGAGTTAAACGATTTCAAACGCAGTACTATACTTTGTGCCCGTTCTTGATTATCCCAAAATCCTGTACCCGACATTTCATTTTCGATTTCGGCAGCTTGTTGCGATTTACTAGTATAGTCAAAGGGAGTCCTTTAGTTGTGTCAGCCGCAAACGTATTTGTTCCGCTCGATTTAGCCATTCATTTTCAATCATATTTTGATTTGATTATCTGCTGATTATTTATCTAATTTCAAAATCAATTTATCGGTGATAAAGTCCGCATTATAATTTTCGTTACGAAAAATATCGTTTGACCGTGAAATTAATTTTCTTGCCCGATTGCCCATCTTATTGTCTTTTTAATTTTGATATTTGCCTCATCGCAAATTTGTTGAACTGTTTTATTTTTATCTTTAACGAAAGGTTGATCGAGTAAGGTTTGTTCTGCGTAGTAAGTTCTCATCAAACCGTCGATAATAGTTTGTAAAATATTATCAGGTTTTTTAGGATTACGTTCTTTTGCTTGTTTTGCGATTAAGTCGTATTCTTTTTTTATGATATCCGGTGCGATATCTTCTTTTCTCAAGTAAGGCGGATTCATAGAAGTGACTTGCATACAAATATCGCGTGCAGTTGCACTATCTTCGCCGTCGATTGAGATCAATGCGGCGATATGTTTGTTGTGATGTACATAAGAACTCGTAGTTCCTTCTATCCGTACGATTCTGGATAATCGGAATACTTCACGAATTTTATTGACTAGTTCGTCGAAGAATTGTTGTAAAGTAATATTAGGTTTATTGGGGAACGGCTGCTTTAGTAACTCTTCTGGAGTTGAAGCACCGGGACCCGCAGCGAGTTGTTCCGCAATAGCGTTAGCGAGTAATTCGAATTCGCTATTATTGGATACAGGTTCGCTTTCACAGAGTAATTCGATCATTGCTGTGACATTTTTATTTTTATCTGTGAATATTACGATTCGTCCTTCTTGTGTTGTTCGGTCAGTTCGACCTGCCATTGTTTTTGCGCCGCTTGCACGAAGTATCTCGATTGCGGCGGATTCATTACCGTTAGCTTCAACCAATGCTTTTTTGCAATCCATCATCGGGAGACCGGTTTTATCGCGTAACTCTTTTACTTGTGATGCTGAAATTTCCATTTTGTGATTTGTACTGTTCGTTTTCTATAATCTGAACAATTAGAAAAGACGATTAATGAGTACGGTTCGTACTATAAATTTCGCAATACGTAAGATAATTATTAACGTGTATTCATTAAAACCTGCTTTTGATAAATAAGCAGGTAAGAGTACCAAAATTTAATGTATAAACCGATTATATTCAAAAATCTTTTTTCTGACTTTTGCAATTTTTTAAGAGACTTAAATAATTTTGATCGAAATTATAAAGTGAACAGTTTAAAATTTTTCCTTTATGTGATTATGTTCCTTATGCGTTCAAATATTTTTTTTCATGCCGTGCGTACGTTTTTTTGTACGATATTGACATCGACGCAACTCAACAAGGTTACGATAAGAACGCTATCGAAGGTTTGCGGGTAATGATTTCACGCTATGAATAAACAGTAATCATACTGCCAATGCTTACCTACGATGACAACGAGGCGGGGATTATAACCGATCTATTTATTGTGTCAATAACTCCCGATCTATTTATTGTGTCAATAACTCATTATACATATTCATTGTTCAACAGGTAGTTTTTTTATTTTGTGATATTTTGTATCAAAAAATATTTTATTCTTTGTGCTATGAATTTCGGCGGTATGTGATATAAAGACTTATTCAATAAAATTTGTTTTCCGATTATTAGATAATCATGCGGCTCGAACTGAAAATTTAAGTGCGGGCAATTTACAATATTTTTCTTTTTTTTTAATATAAATTTTTATGGATTCATTATTGATAAACGTATCGCGTCGGGCGTGGTTTGGTTCGATGTTGTTTCATTTAGTTTTGGTTTTAATTTTACTACTATTATTTCGATTTCAGCCGGAACGTGAATTGTCGTCTGAAGGACGTAACGCTGCCGGCGGAATATTGATCAAACAGATAAATAATAACGCCGCTCAATACAGCGGAGAAGAAGGATTGATATTTTCTGAAACAAATGAATCTCAATCTGAAATCGAAATAGACAAAACATTAACCGGTCGATTTACAGATTTTTCACCTTTGCCGCCGCCGGACAAAATCGGTGTTGGTAGAAATATTAATGCAGATTCTAATATTGGATTATTTGAAGCTCATCTTCCAATTAATAATCAAGCGAATTCTATTTATTCTGGTGCGGACAGTTCAAGCGGATTGTATGGAGACGGAAAAAAAAGACTTCGCGTTTTTGCTTTACAGGCGGAGGGTAACAATTTCGTTTTTGTTTTTGATAAGTCTGGAAGTATGAACGAGCGGGGCGGAACTCCTTTTAAAGCGGCGAAATCGGAATTAATAAGGAATATTCAAGAATTAAATAACGAAAAATGTAAATTCAACATAATTTTTTATAACGATGAAATAAATCAATTGTGTGAAAACGGAATGCTTGAAACTACAGAATTAAATTGTAAGAATGCAATTAATTTTGTGTATTCAGAAGTTGCTCGCGGAAATACAAAACATTTTGAGCCGTTGGTTAAAGCAATAAAACAAAAACCGGACGCAATTTTTTTTCTAACAGACGGCGACGACAACAACGCATTGACACAAACGCAACTTAACGAAATAAAACGTATAAATCAGTTAATCAAAGTTCAGATTAATGTTATTCAATTTGGAGTAGGAAAATATCGCGAATCAGAATTTCTGATACAGCTAGCCAAAGACAATAATGGTTTATACTCCTACGTAAACGTTGATAATTTATAAACATTCTAGAGTATTTTTTTCACCGCAATATTACGTTTATGCCGTAACGAAGAAACACAAGGCATTGTGTTTCTACATAGTAATCTCTTTTTTTGTAACGAAAAAGATAATCGGTCCCGCAAAAAAATAAATTATTCCGCTGATATATTACACGATTCTTTTAATTTATTATTTAAAAATCCTGTCAATCTTGTAATCTTGTAATCTTGTCAAAAAACAAAACTAAAGATGCGGTCGAGACTACTGCGTTTTCGATAACAATCATTAATTATTTCACCGATATATTATAAATTTCGTTTATTTCGTTATTTTGAGTGTTTCGTATTTCTCAAAAAATCTTTTCTGCGGTTAAGAAATAAATCTGAATAGTTACAAAGAATTTTAGGAGGAACGTAAGCATTACTCTTGCGTTCCTCCTGAATTTTGTTTTTAGAAATTTACTCAAGTTAGAGATAATGTCTGTTATTTATCATCTAAATTAAATACGTATGAGTTTTGTTTCTTACTTACTGTTGCGCTTAATAACGGTTTGTCAATTTGAGCATACTTTGCCGGAAGAATCGATTTCATCGTTGGACGTTGATTATTTTGCGGCTCATTACTTGAACCCCATTGCGGAGCTTGCGGCACTTGCGGCGTCTGCGATTCCGCCGGCGGAATAGGATTTCCTTCAGCATCCAATGCTATAATTTTTTCAACAAGTACATTGTACTCGCCCGCAACAGCACCAGGTTTCTCCGCACCTGCCGTAACCAACGAAAATGTTCCATCCGAATTAGTAAGTCCCGCCGCCATCACTCCCGCCGGGTCCTTCGGATAAAAACTAATCTGAGCCTCGCCCAACGGTTGACCATTGTATAAAATTTTGCCGGCCGCTGGATAAACCACATGTCCGCCCTTGCTGCAACCAGAAAAATATACACAAAATACTAATCCCAAAATCGAAACTAATGACACACAATAAAATTTCGTTTTCATAAAAAACTCCTCATAAATTAAAGGTTAATGTTAATGTTAATGGTAACTTCTAAAAACTAATATTAGAAGGAACGCAGGCGTCTCACCCGCACTATTTTTGTACAAGAAACGTCTAAATATGCTGTCGAGACGACCGCGTTCTTTCTACAATAAATTTTTACATTAGGTTTTTAGAAATTCACTAATGTTAAAGTTAAAGTAAATGTTAAATATTCTACAAGACATTCAAAATATTTCAGTAAAAATTTTTGAAATTGCTCCCGCTTGAATATTCGATTTTCGTTGTTTCTTTTTCGTTACAAAAAATAAAACTGAATTGCCGATGTGTATATTTTTTTCACGGTAACGATTTGCTTTCACTGCCAATTGCACTTCCGAGAGCACCTAAAACTCCGAATATACTTTGTTCGCCGTAGTGATCTGCCATGTACCACACATTCTTTGTTATGTCACCTGATTCGATCGTGTTACTGATAAAATGTGTAGAACCATCAGCCATCGCAACATTGGCACCGCCGGGATGATAACTACTCAAAGAAATAATTAAACTGGCATTCCCAGGATGATCTTCAAGTTTACCAACCATACACGATGGCGAGTTTGGCGGCAGTAATGAGTAAAATACACATATTCCTGAATTACCTTGCGCCCAAGACATTCCCATATAGCCGACACTATCATAAGTAAGGTTTTTCCAGCCTGCGACAGAATTTAAACACCAAACCATTGTTCCTGTCCAATCTTCTGCACCTAATTTTTTTCCAGCCAAGTCGCCGCGTTGACGCATATTATTTGCTGACGATGAATAACTTGTGTTAGAACCGCACAAAGCTTCGCCGATTAAAAAAGTATTCGATAGTCCGTCAGTAATAAAGGAAAAATTACGTCCTGTTTGAGTGCTGCCTCGCGGTCGTGCAAATACGCCGCGGAAATGTCTCGGTCCATCAGGTCCGCCAGTGGTGGGATGGACTTCGGCACAATTCCAGTTTGATCCATAATCACCGGCACTAGCAAGATAATTACGGCGTCCGGTTCCATCGACAAGCACTCTGGATTTGTGATCAGATGGACAAATCAGATTCGGAATTTGACGTCGAAGAGGAATATAGTTCGTATCCCAAGGTTCGCCGCCGAATGATGCGTAGTTAGTTGTTCCATTTAACGCTGCCGCCGTGCCGCCTGTTGACATCATTTCATAAACAGGACCTTGTTCCGTGAACGGTAACAACCAAACATTCCAACCGAGTTGGTGTTCATTAACGGTTTTGCCAAGTTTGCCAATCGGAGGTAATTCATCGTTGGTGTCGTGATGGTTATGACATGCAAGAGCCCATTGTTTAATATTGTTCGAGCATTGCATTCGTTGAGCCGCAGCACGTGCCGCTTGTACTGCTGGTAAAAGTAACGCAATCAAAATTCCGATAATCGCAATTACTACCAAAAGTTCAACAAGCGTGAAACCAAGTAAACCAAAAGAAAAGGAGGAAGAGTTTCCAGAAGAGTTATTATCGTAACGATAATTCCAACTGAGAATTTTACATAGTCTGCCCCCCCCCCCCCCGTTTACCCAAATTAACATCTATTTTAACATTTGTTGTAAAGTCAACTTTCATACTGACTTCGGTGTTTGGTAAATTTGACATTAAATTTGTCTTTTTCATTTTTCTTTTCCTTTCAAATAAGGTGTGTAATAAACGTTACATAAATTATCGGCACTGTAGATTTTTTTCAAATGTCAAAATTAAAAAAATCGGTATGTCGATAAACAACATATTTAAACTCAAAAAAATTAACCTGCACAAAATCAAATTTTTGTACAAAAAAACAGTTTGATTAAATTCTTTATGTTTAAATTTTACATTAATAATTGTTACAAAAATTAGCAAAATTCAAAATAATAAGTAATCCATAAAAAAAATAAAACTTTAGAATGTCATTTGCAAAACGGGCGATGAGTATAATTAAATCGTCAAAAAACACAATACCCCATCATAAAAAATATTGTAAACGCTATCAAAAAATTTTTATTTTGTGAATGATCATGTTTTAATTTTTAAAGAGAAATACAAATTAATTTTACTTATAATTTTGAATCTTAAATTTTGAATCTTAAATTTTGAATCTTGAATTTTGAATCTTGAATCTTGTTAGCCGATTTTTATCTCAAACAATAATTTCACTGCAATATTAACTTTTTTTTAATTAAAGATGAGTTTTTATGAAGTTTCTGTAATTATTTTTAGTTTTTTTCAAAAAATTGTAAAAATCCGCAAGTTCGATACTATTGTTAAACGATAATTTTCAAAAGAGTCATTTTTCGTTGCGGATATTCTCAAGGGTAGTAGATTTTTGTTGTGATCATTCGCAGTGATTCTTATAACTTATCCAATTTACTTTGTTGATCTTTTAGATTACAAATTAGATTACAAAGTGAAAAATTTAAGAATATTTTGAGGTAGGCATGTTGCGTTTTAACATTCGTTCAAGTATCGCAGGATTGGCGTTTTTTGTTTTGTTGACGTCTTCGGGCTGCTTTACATCGGGACCAACACTTGGTCCTTTTAGTGTGCCTGTTTTAGTTTTGCCGTTTATTCAAAGTGGTTACGAAGACATGGCTTACGAGAGCAGCCGTTTCAACGGAGTCGATATACTCGATCCTATTACCGAAACAGATCATATTGCACTTGATCCTCCGTCTGATGATCAATGTGTCCGCCAATTTGAAAAAATTCGTCCTATAACCGGTCAAGTACCCGGTTTAGAAACTTGCCGTCGAGATATTGTCGGTATCACCAAAGAATTAATCGCCGACTATGTCGATGAACCCCGATTTTTCCCTCTTGTCGGTCCAGCTCAAGTGCATCATGCACATTACAAAATTACTATCTATTTTAAAGAAACAATAAACGTCGGTTGGCCAATTCCGCATACTATTACAGACGACGAAGCTATCGAAGTATTTTATATCGATAAAGACCATTTACATCGTGTCGGTACGCCAATTTCGGATCTGAACGCAAACGTACCTCACCATCATTGATTGCAGCATAATAACAACTTAGGTCTATCAATAAATAATAATTGTGGTAATATACTTTTCGTACTTTGCAATTCGGTTTTGCTTTTTTACATAAAAAATAAATGAAATTTCTATAGAGACACAACACCTTACATCACTCTGTTGCGATATTGAGATATAAGGTATTGTGTCTCTGCTTTTCAATTTTATTTTTTGTAACAAAAAACCGAATTGACAAATGTGAAAAATATAATACGCACATCGTATAATGACTATTCGGCAATTTAAGAGCGTATTCAGTAAAGTCTGTTTCACGTAAGTAAGCAGACAGCTCGAAACCGAAATTCAAGTGTGAGTAGTTTAAATATATACATTCCTTGAACGGTTATAATACTCATTTATTTTTTTATGAATAATTATGTCTAAGTTGAAACGTATTCTTGTTACCGGCGGAGCTGGTTTTCTCGGTTCGCATCTTTGTGAACGTTTAGTTGAGTTCGGACACGACGTTATTTGCGCGGATAATTTTTTCACTAGTCAGAAATCTAATGTCGTTCATCTTCTCGGCTGCCCGAATTTTGAATTAATACGTCACGATATTACGCTGCCTCTCTTTCTCGAAGTAGATGAGATATATAATCTTGCGTGTCCGGCGGCACCGGGTCATTATCAATATAATCCGGTCAAGACAATGAAAACTTCACTATCCGGTTCAATTAATATGCTAGGACTTGCGAAAAGATGCCGTGCGAAAATCTTGCAAGCGTCAACAAGCGAAGTTTACGGCGACCCCGAAATTCATCCGCAAAAAGAATCGTATCGAGGTCATGTCAATCCAATAGGACCTCGCGCTTGCTACGACGAAGGAAAACGCGCCGCCGAATCTCTGTTTATGGATTATTGGAGAATGCACCAAATGCCAATCCGAATCGTAAGAATTTTTAATACCTACGGACCAAGAATGCACCCCTACGACGGTAGAGTCGTATCAAACTTTATAAGACAAGCATTAAGCAACGAACCAATTACAATTTTCGGAAACGGCGAACAAACAAGATCATTTTGTTACAGAGATGATTTAATCGAGGCAATAATAAGAATGATGGATAACACGGAAAATTTTGTCGGTCCGGTAAATATCGGCAATCCAATTGAATTTACAATTAACGAACTCGCCGAACTCGTTGTGAATATATCCGGCTGTAAGGTAAATTTCGTAAAGAAACCACTGCCGGAAGATGATCCAAAACAACGTCAACCGGATATTTCATTAGCAAAAGAAAAATTAAAATGGGAACCAAAAACAAACTTGCAGGAAGGACTCAAAAAAACTATTGATTGGTTCAAAAACATTGAATTCGAACAATATCGTCCGCCGACACCATTGTATTAAATCGGAATGTATTAAAATCAGAATGCAGAAAAAATTGCAGACAAAATCAAATGTCTTTTACGAAATTCTCATACCTTGTGTTATGAATTTTGAATTAAATATGTCATTAAATAATTACATAATAATTACAGTCAGTACGAGACGAGACAACGTCAACGAAATTGATCCCGAATAATCTTAAAAAATTTCCAGACAATGGTTGTCTTAATGCAATATTAAATTGACTTAAAAATCAAGGAGAAAATTTAACGTGACAACAAAAGATTCAATTAACAAATCTTCAGGCGAAGAGATATTACTTTTTAAAGTAAAAACAAAAAAGGAACTATTACGTCTCTTTCCTAAAACTTATAATCATGATGCGTTTTGTAAAAGTATTTGTTCGATACTTATATTAGTGCGTTGTCTTTTGCAACGTATATGTTCATTGCCGAAGAAC